>CADBGN010000046.1 GCA_902794155.1 uncultured Bacteroidia bacterium | reverse complement strand
ATTTCGGAAGGCGACATCTATGTCATCGATCCTGACACCTGCGTTGGTTGCGGCACTTGCGCCGGCGCTTGCCCGAACGAAGCAATCGTTGAAGACTAATTGAATGAACATTAAACTGCATTAAAAGAAAAGAAGGCCTGCCTATCCCCCTAAAAAAGGGACAAAGGCAGGCTTTTTTTGACTTTTTTGTCAGTTTTTCAAAGTTTGGCAAACTATTTGCTATCTTTGCAACGTTCTTTGAAAGAAAACACATTTAAATAACCTAAGTTTAACTAAACAAATCAAAAAAATGAAGAAATTAGCATTAGCACTTGTGTGCTTCGCAAGCCTTGCTTTCTTTGCAAGCTGCGTCAAGGAAGGTCAACCCACCATCCAAGTCATCAATGAGGCTGGTTACGCCCAAGACGGCGCCACCATCAATGTTGACGAAGAAGTCATCTTTGGTTTCGTTGTGGCTTCCAGCCCTGTTACCAACAAAGAACTTTCAACCCTTATCGTGAAAATCGATGATGATCCTGAATTTACCGACACTATTAACCTGACTGGTAAAACCGAATACAGATATGAAGGTAGCATCACCTATGTGTCAAAAGAAATCATCGACAACTCCATCATCACTGCCATCGTGACCGATGCCGCTGGCCAAAGCGCCACCGCTTCCATTAAGCTGAACATTAACGAAGAACAACAGCTCCTGGCCAGCACATTCGATTGGAGCCGTAGAGGCCTCACGCTCGAAAGCGCTGAAGAGATGAAGAAAGTCGGCCTCGACTGGCCCGGCAACTACAGAGACGAGGTGTTCGTCACCATCAAGCCCTTGGCTAACTGCACAATGTACATCATTGAAGATGGTAACGAATTCAACAACATCAACACCCTCTCTCAAAAGAACAACTTCTTCAGCAACTTGATTGAGAACGGCACTGCCGCTGCTCAATACAAAGAAATCAGCGCCTATCACGAAGGCAGCTATAACACCATGCTGGCTGTTATCGATGCTCAAGGTGACTATCACCTCGTGCACTTCAACAGAGCCACTACAGAGTTGATCTCTGCCGGTGCTTTAATCCACTTGTTTGGTGAACTGAAATAATCAATTCCCAATCAAAAAAAGGTGCGTTTCGCTTTGAGACGCACCTTTTTTATATTCACTCCGCAAAGGCGTGACTGATCTTCCGATTGATTTGCAGCAATCGTTTTTCATCCAACTTCACCACCGCCCTATCGTAAGTCATCAGACCGTTGAGTTCGGTCTCGCAGTCGGTGGTCTGCGTGTAGACGGCAGCAGAGAAGCCTTGAAAAGCCATATTGTAAAGCTGTTTGGCATATTCCACGTATGTGTCGGTCACTTTCTCCTCGGTGTCGAACTCCACATAGCCCCACCCTTGGTCTTTCACCCAAGTGTGGCCTTCCACCTTGCGTCCGATACCCCCGTATTCACCTAACACCGTAGCACGCGTCGGATCATAAAGCACCATCTTCGGTTCAGGATAATGGTGCAGATCAAGAATGTCGCCACACTGATAGAAATTACCTCCTGAAGCAGGATTCACCAATCGTGTCGGGTCGAGTTTTTTGGTCATCTCGACAATCTCAGGCGTCTTGAACTGTCCCCATGACTCGTTGAAAGGCACCCAAACGCCGATGCAAGGCTCAGATTTCAAACTATTGATGATTTCAGTCCACTCCTTCTTATAACACTCTTCCGATTCAAGCGTGCGCAAACTTTCTGGACCTTGATAATACTGAGTTGTCTGCCACTCGGGACCACGGCCTCCACTAGGCATGTCCTGCCAAACAATCAAGCCGATACGGTCGCAATGGTAATACCAACGCGCCGGCTCCACTTTCACATGCTTACGGATCATATTGAAGCCCAAGTCCTTGGTTTTCTGGATGTCGTATGCCAAAGCTTCGTCAGTGGGAGCAGTGTAAAGACCATCGGGCCACCATCCTTGGTCGAGTGGACCAAAATGGAAAATCGGAAGGCCATTCAAGGTGAGGCGCACAATGCCGTTGTCATCGCGTTGCGTGCCAAAACTACGCATGGCAAAATAACTTCCTACCTCATCGATTACCTTGCCTTTGCGTAACACCTTAATTTTCAAATCGTATAGGAAAGGATGATCGGGTGTCCAACGAAGGAAATCTTCGGGCATGCTCACCTCGACAGGTTGTCCATTGATGGACTTGGCTGAGGCCACGGGCTGACCTTCGAATGACACCTCCACTTGATAAAGGTCGTCCTTAGTCGGATTGGAGAAGTCCACCTCCACACTGACCGTGGCCTTGTCGAAATCGGGTGTGGTGACCAGGTTTTGGATGTAATCCTCAGGCACATACTCAAGCCACACCGTCTGCCAAATACCCGTCACCGAGGTGTAGAAAATACCGCGTGGCTTGATCACCTGTTTGCCATGAGGAATATAACTGCTGTTGGTTGGGTCCCAAACTCGGACGACCATCGAATTCTGCTTACCTTGCAACGCTTGGGTGATATCGAAGGTAAAAGGCGTATATCCGCCTGTGTGCGAACCCACTTTGATGTCGTTCACCCAGACATCCGTCATCCAATCGACGGCGCCGAAATGCAACAGAATGCGGCCATTCTTCCAACCACTCGGCACACCGAAGTTCTTCTGGTACCATAGCGCATTGTCGGGTCCAACCTCTTTCTGAACGCCTGACAGCGACGACTCGATGCAGAACGGCACGAGGATATCGCCTTCATATTGTTGCGGGGCCTTCTCCCCTTTTGTCGTGATGGCATATTGCCACAAACCGTTGAGGTTTTTCCATTCTGGCCGCACCATCATCGGGCGTGGATATTCGGGCAGGGCGTTTTCGGGCGAAACTTGAGCAGCCCATTGGGTCTTGATCTTGTCGCCCGCAGGGGCATATTGGGCAATGGCCATGTTTGCAAATAGCATGGACAGAAGCAAGAGTTTGATTTTCATAAGTTTATCTTTTATTATTCGTTCATTTCCTTTGTGAAAGCCTCACAAGCAGAAAGAAGACTCTGAATGGCACAATGCATCAGCGTATTCATGTCGGGCGTGGCATCAAGCACCTGCTCGTAGCACATCCACACTGAGGCGCCTTTGTCCTTGCCATCCTCGTAGTCGTAAAGCACCGCCTTCACCACCTTGTAATTCCAATTGATGTTGTTGCAGGCCATGATGGCTTTGGCAAAAGTCTCGTCTGTCACGTCAAAAAGGCCAGGAAGAGTCAGGCGGAAAAACAAGGGGTCGTCGGCATCGTTCCAAAACAGGAAGTTCCAGCCTTCATAGATGAAATTCAGGCCCACTTCGTTTTTGGTCGCCACGATGCCGTGCGACTTCAAGTATTTCACCACCAAATTCTTGGCATTCATAACGATTATTTTTTGTTGAAGCCAATACGCGTCTTAGTGGAATAGGTTGGATTCTTGTACTTCAGCACGTCAACGAGGATTTTCTGCGAAATCGGCAAGTCATTATAAGCAGCGGTCATGGCCGCTTCGTTGACGGCCTCAGTGATGTCGCCAGCGTTGAAATCGTCAGAGAGCCTGGCCAACTCATCAAAGTCAAGTTCCTCGCATGGACGGTCTTTCAAGTGGTCCATGAAGATATCCTTACGCGCCTCAAAGTCGGGCTGCGGCACGAAGAACACGCGGTCGAAACACCCAACGCGCATGATGGCCTGGTCGATGAGGTCGGGGCGGTTGGTAGTGGCCACCACGAGGATGCCCTTCTTCGAGCAGTTGTTCAGCATGCCAAAGAAAGCCGAAATCTGAGGTGTGATATTGCTTTCCTCGCCATCGGCATTAGGGTTGGGAGCCACAAACTCAAGCTCGTCGAAGCAGAGCACAAAGGGGGCCTTGATTTCAGCGGCGTCAAACACACGTTGGAGGTTATCGAGCACACCTTCTTGATAGATATGGCCCATCTCCACGCCTTTGATAATGGAATAGTTGAAGCCCAATTCCTCCGCAAAGCTCTGAAGGACAAGGCTCTTACCGCAACCCGGAGGGCCATAGAGCAGCACGCCATTGATGGCAGGCAGCTTGTATTCCTTTGCCTTTTCTGGGTTTTGCAAAGCAAAGAGCACCTCCTTACGGAGCTGTTCCTTCAGTTCGTCACGTCCCGTCACGTTGTCGAATCCGTTGCCCGAGCCCTTTTTGAAGGTGATGATTGGACCTGCATTGACTTGACCTTGTTCTTCAGCTTGCTGGGCATTTGTCTCAGTCTCTTCCATCCGCTTCGCCAGTTCAGGCATCACCTGCTCAATCAAATCTTGCGCAAACTCACCAGCAGAGCCGAAACGGTCTTCGGGCTTCTTTGCCAAGGCTTTCAGAAGGATGGCCTTCACATAATCGGGCAATTTCACCTCTTCGGTTTCCAAAACGAGCTCTTGCTTTCTCGCTTTCTTCACCGCATCGGCTATCTTTTTCTTGTCACCGTTAAGCGTCCGCAAATCCATATCCTCCCAAGGAGACTTGCCAAAGATGAGGAAATAAAGGAGTGCGCCCGTTGAGAAGATGTCGCTCTTGACTGTATAAACGGAGCGGAAGGTCTCAGGAGCACGGAAATAAGGCATCAGGTCCTCATCGGCAAATGTCGGACGGCCTTTGACCATATAGGAAATATGGCCCAAGTCGATGATGGTGGGCATCAACATGCCGTCTTCCAGCTCCTGAAGCATGATATTGGAAGGTCGTATATCATTGTGAATCAACGCACAGGAATGGATAAACGATAATCCACTCAATACGCACAAGATAATCTGGACGGCATCTTCCAAATCGAATGGTCCATCTTGTTTAACGGCTTCATAAAGCAACATGCCGCGGTAGAACTCGGTGACCAGATAATGATAGACCGTATTGCCTTTTTTTACCTCGCCATTGTCGACATATCGAACGACATTAACGTTTTCGTCGGTATTCAATTCCTTGCAGAGTTGGATCTCGTATACCTCCTTACCCTCGAAAAGTTGCTCCCGAGGGATGCTTTGGAGTTCGTAAATCTTCATGAAATACATCATGTCGTCCGGTCCAAGCACCGAATACGACTCTGCTACCATACCTTTCTTTATAAATGAGTTGATGACATACTTGCCAACCTTCTCCCCTTTTTTGAATGCTTCCATAGATAATGATTTGTTGGGGGCAAAGTTCACGATAATATTTGAAATGTGCAAGAGCCAAAACGTTTTTTACAAAAAAAGGCCGCTCTCGCGGCCTTTCAGTAGTGTCAAACATCAAACGCTTAAGCGTCGATGTTGGCGTAAGTGGCGTTCTGTTCAATGAACTCGCGGCGCGGGGCCACTTCGTCACCCATGAGCATGGAGAAGATGTGGTCGGCCTCCATGGCATTCTCGATGGTCACCTGACGCAGTGTGCGGTGAGCCGGATCCATAGTGGTTTCCCAAAGCTGCTCGGGGTTCATCTCACCCAAACCTTTGTAACGCTGCACGTCGTAGCCACTCACGGTACCATTCTTGGTCAGCTCGGCCATGCTGGCAAAGCGTTCCTCGTCTGTCCAGCAATAGCGGACGGGCTTGGTGCCACGCTTGATGAGATACAAAGGCGGCGTAGCACAATACACATAACCATTCTCGATCAATTCGCGCATATAGCGGAAGAAGAAGGTCAGAATCAAGGTGGTGATGTGGCTACCGTCGACATCAGCATCGGTCATGATGATCACCTTGTGGTAGCGCAGCTTCTCGAGGTTCAAGGCTTTGCTGTCCTCCTCAGTGCCAATGGTCACGCCAAGGGCAGTGTAGATGTTCTTGATTTCCTCGCTGTCGAAAACGCGATGTTCCATGGCCTTCTCGACGTTCAGGATTTTACCACGCAGCGGCAGAATGGCTTGGAAGTTACGGTCACGGCCTTGCTTGGCGGAGCCGCCTGCAGAATCACCCTCAACGAGGTAAAGCTCGGTCTTGGCAGGATCGCGCTCGGAGCAGTCGGCCAGTTTACCCGGCAGGCTAAAGCCTGACAAAGCGCCCTTACGTTGCACCTTCTCACGTGCATTGCGAGCTGCTTGACGAGCTTGGGCGGCCAAAGTCACCTTATCAAAAATGGTCTTGGCCTCTTTGGGATGCTCCTCTAAATAGTCAGACAATTGCTGACCCACGATGGAGTTGACGATACCCATCACCTCGTCGTTGCCGAGCTTAGTCTTGGTTTGGCCTTCAAACTGGGGCTCCGGCACCTTCACGGAGATGACAGCCGTGAGACCTTCGCGGAAGTCGTCGGGCGAAATCTTCACTTTTAGCTTCTCCAGTTTCTCGAGGAGGCCACTCTTTTCGGCGTAGGCATTGAACGAACGGGTCAAACCCGAACGGAAGCCCTGAAGGTGCGTGCCACCTTCAATGGTATTGATATTGTTGACATACGAGTGCAGGTTTTCCTTGTACTCGTTGTTATATTCCAAAGCAATCTCAACTGGAACGTTGTTTCTCTCGCCCGAGATGTAAATAGGTTCGGGGATGAGTTTCTCACGATTGGCATCAAGGTAGGCGATGAAATCGATGAGACCATTTTCAGAATAGAAAGTCTCACTGCGGTATTCACCGTTTTCCATTTTCTCACGCTCATCGGTGAGGACGATGGTGATGCCGTGGTTGAGGTAAGCCAACTCACGCATGCGATTGGCGAGGGTGCTATAGTCATATTCCGTGGTTTGGAAAATCGAGGCATCAGGCTGGAAGGTGATGCGTGTGCCGTTCATATCGGTCGTGCCAACCGTCTTCACATCATACAACGGTTTGCCGCACTCGTATTCCTGCTTGAAAATCTGACCTTCACGGTAGACCTCGGCTGTGAGATGGGTCGAAAGGGCGTTCACGCAGCTGACGCCAACGCCGTGCAGACCGCCAGAAACCTTATAGGAACCCTTGTCGAACTTACCGCCGGCATGGAGCACGGTCAAAACCACTTCCAAAGCAGAACGATGCTCTTTGGGGTGCATTCCCGTGGGGATACCACGGCCGTTGTCGAGCACACTGATGGCGTTGCCGGGAAGGATACGGACATCAATCTTGTCGCAATAGCCCGCCATGGCTTCGTCGATGGAGTTGTCGACCACTTCATATACCAAATGATGCAAGCCACGGAAATGGACGTCGCCGATATACATAGCCGGACGCTTACGCACGGCCTCCAGGCCTTCGAGCACCTGAATCTTACTGGCACCATATTCTTCGCTTGCCAATTCTCTTTTTTCTTCTTCAGTCATTTTCAAAAATTTTGCTGTTTTCAAATAAAGGTGCAAAGATACACAATTTTTCGGCACAATGCTCTAAAAAGTTGAAAAATTTGTTTTTCATCCAAAACGGCTCTACGAGGCTAAAAATAGGCAAATTTTGGAAACACCTTGTTTTCTCGCGCACGCGGGAAAGAAAAAGCCCCTTCTTGATGAAGAGGCTTTTTGAAGCGATTAAGACGTTTTCAGAATTTCAACTTCACACCCGCGAAAAACTGTATGCCCGTAACGGGATAGTTGTAAAACAGCTGGTACTTTTGATGTGCCACATTGTCGAGCAGTGCAAAGGCTGTCACCTGATCATTGATCTTGTAGTCGGCACCGAGGCTGAGGTCGAAAACATCCTTAAGTTTTTCAGCGTAATACCGAGGGGGATACTTCCAGTAAGGGCCATCATTCCAGACCTTGGCATAACGTCCACCTTGATAGAGGAAAGTGGTATTGAAAGCCAATCTCTCATTGACGTCATAAGTCAGTTTCAGCTTGCCTTCCATCGTGGGACGATACCATGCGTAATCTTCATGGGTTGGCTTGCAGTTGTTGTAGGCAAAGCCCATGTCAGCAGTCAGGCTATTGCGCAATTTCATACGGACATTGGCCAGCACACTCACAGTCTGCGTCTCATCGTATATCAAATCATAGCTGTTCCAAATCGGGATCTCAAAGTCCTCGGGGATAGGGAAATACATCGAGACCGGCAACTGGTTGTAAAGCGCATCGTTGTCGGTATGACGGTAGCGCACACCTAGGTGCAGATCAACAATTTCAGCGATGTTGGTGCGCACACCGCCATCGAAACCGAGTTTCACGTTCTGTGTGCACAACGAAGGATTGATCTCAGGAGAGACAAAGGGATTGTCGTTGACGACGTCACTGAAACGCAACATCTGTCGCCCACCGCTCAACCCTGCATAGAACTCCAGTTTCTTGTCAAGAACAAAAAGGCTACCGCTCAAATCGGGGCGGACGGCCAAGAAATCGTCTTCATCTGTGTACTTGGTGGTGCCGTCCAAACGCACCCCGAGATGCAGACGATAGAACTCATCGCTCATCTCGAAGAAAGGATTGGCCTTGAACCAAATACGATCGACGACATAGAGATTGTCGACTTGACCCATGCAATAGTCGTATTGGAATCCAAGATCGAGACCCACCTTTTGCGGATGGCTCTTGTCGCCCCAGAAGTTGTCAGCATAGCCGATGGTGTAGCCAAAGTCGATATTGTGTTCCCGGTTAAGCAGATAGAGATAGTCCAAATGGGCGTCATGGCTCAGCTCACCGACACGGGTGGTGGTGGAGGCCAAGCCGAGATGTGCGCCAATGGTGTTGTACATCTGGCGGGGACAGGCCTTTTCGATTTGATCCTCAGTCAAGGTCACGGGGAACTCGGTCAAATTCAAGCCATAGAAATGGTATATGTCATTCTTGTAGTAGACACCACCATCCATTTGAAAGCCGTCGAACTTGCTCGTTGTGAGGTTGATGTCGAAGGCGTTGTTCATATAGCTCGAAGGCGCGTAGTCCTTGATATTGAGCCACGAAGAGTTATGTTTGATGCCCACACCGAGGCCCAATGTCTTGGTCAGCATGGAGTTATGTTTGTAGAGGAACAGCGGCGAGAGACGTGTTCCCATGCCCGCCATAAGGAAGTTTTGGGTAGGAGTGACTAGTTTGTCATTCTTGGAGGCGAAAGCTGTCGGGGCAATCTTCTCCAGGTCAAGGGCAAACTTCTGCTTGGCTTCCTTAGGGTTGACTTCCGAGCTAGGGAAGTTATAGGATGGCTGTGGCATCTCAGGGGTGAGTTGGAGTTTGTTCACCTTGTTCACTTTGGGACGGTATTTGCCTTCCACGGTGACTTGTTCGTCGTGTTGGCCGAATGCGCTGACGGCCAGGAGGGCTAGGGCTGTTATAAGGATGTGTCTCTTCATATATCTTGATATTATGACCTGGGATTTCATCCCAGGGTGTGGTAGGGGCGTCCCTTCGGGACTATTCCATTTCTAAGGGTTCGATGCCGTTGCTGTTGCTCACTTTGGGCTCCTTACGCTCCACCTCGGTGAGCTTGGTGCGGGCTTCCTGTTTCAGGTCGTTGCCTTTGTAGTTGTCGATGACGCTGCGGAGGGTTTCCTTGGCCTGGAAGTAGTTGTCCTTGGCCACATACACGTCAGCCAGCGCGATGAACGATTTGGCAACCCAGTAATCGTATTTCGAGAAGTTGTCGGAGATGTCGAAGATCTTGTTTTCGGCCTCGTCGTATTGTCTCAGCTTGATGGAAGCCAAAGCCGAGTAGTATGCGCTCTCCGCGCCATACACTGACTTGTCGTTGCGCGCGCTCTTGTCGAGACGTTCGATGGCGGTGCTATAGTTGCCCTTCTCGAAGTACGACTTGCCCACGATGTGGTTGATCTGGTTGACTTGGTCGTTGGTCAGGTCGCGCGATTGGCGCAGGCTCTCACCCATCTCGATGGCTTTGTCGTAATTGCCCATGAAGAAGTTGCTCTTCATGCTGCCTTCCAAGGCCTCCAAGCGTCGGAGCGGCTCCTCGGTGATGCGCGACAAACGTTCGTAATATTCGCCAGCCTTGTGATAATTGCTCTTCTCGTATTCGATGCGAGCCATCTTCAGCAAAGCATTATCGGTATAGTCGTTATCGGGTTGCGATAATATATAATTAAGGTGAGTAATGACCTGATCTTCCGTTCCCACCTTCTCAGCACATTCGTAGGCGTAGTAATGGGCTTTCAGCAGATAGGCGCCACGTTTGAAGTTGTCAAAATAGTATTGCAATGCCGTCTGAGCCTTTTGATACTGACCGTCAAGATAGAAACCCTCAGCATTGGCAAAAGCCAGGGAGTCTTGCTGTGTGACCTTCACCTGACCGCCATTAGCATTGACATAGCCAAAGTATTCATCCAGATTGTTCTGCTCCATGTAGATGCTTCGGATGATATTCAAGGCCTCGCGTGATTCATCCGTGTTGGGATACGAAGCTACCAAGTTCTTCAAATTGGACAAAGCTTGATCGTATTGGTTATTGTTGTAATAGATCATGCCGACCTTCATCATCGCCTGACGTGTATAGCTCGAACGAGGGCGGTCCTTGATGAGTCGGTTGAAGTTGGCAATGGCCGAACGCTTGTCGCCGTGCACGAGATAGGTGTTGCCTATTTCGAACAGTGCCTGCTCGTAATAAGGCGTGCTGGGATAGGTCTGAATCATGTCGTTCAACATGTTGATCTTTTGATTCACGTTGCCTTTGGCGCCATAGCAAAGACCTTGCTGATACAGGGCATAGTCGGCATTGCGTTTCCCCACACGAGTGGCAAGGTCGTAATAGTTGATGGCTTGGTCGTAGCTTCGATCCATGAAATAACAATCACCGAGGCGAACGTAAGCATCTGTTTTGAGGTCACCCTGTGTCTCATCGGCAAGGCGAATGAAACTCTTGAAACGCTCGGAAGCAGCACTATAGTCGGGTTTTTGGTAGTAGATGTAACCCAAGTCGTAGTCGGCGAGGGCATATTCCGGCAGTCCCGTAGCAGCGCTCATGCCCTTGAATTGAGTGAGGTATTTGCCTGCTTTGTTGTAATCGCCCATCTGATAGGCCGACTCGCCCATCCAGAAGCAGGCCTCGGCCTTATTGGTCACATTCTGCTTGCTGTTCATGATTTTCGAGAAATACACTTGAGCCTTGTCATAGCTACCCTTCTGGAAGTTGTCGATGCCCGTAGCATAGAGCAGGTCGTTATAGACTGCCTGCAACTCGGTGCTTTTCTTCTTCATGGCCTCTAAGCGACGTAGGGCTTCATCATTTTCTTTCGCGTTGAGCAACAGATAGATGGTCATCTCTTCGGCTTCAGCCTTTCGCTCCGACTTAGGATGGGATGCGATGAAGTCATCCAAAAGACCTACAGCCTCATTGAACGGGTCGGCACCGGGAATAAGGCTCAATTTGGCATAGTCAAACAAGGCTTCCTCGCTGAGTTCCTTGTCGAAGCCAGCCGAATAGGCAGTGTAGAACGCCGTGCGGGCATACTTCAGCTCGTCAGTCTTGGCATAGCTCGAAGCCAGAAAATAAGAGGCATATTGTGCTAGGATGTCGTTACTACCCGCCACCTTCTGCAAGTCGGCGATGGCGCCTTTGTAATCGCCATTCATCATCTTGCTGACGCCCATCTGATAGTAGGCCTCACGCGAAACGCCACGGGTCAGATTTTTCATGTAAATCTGGTAGTACTCTAGCACCTTGTCGTAGTTCTTCTGCTGGAAATAGGCATCGGCGACGATCTGTGCCATCTCCCCCTTGCGCTTCTTGTCGGCCTGACGGATGTACTCGGGACCGTCCTCAATCACCGACTGGTAGTCACCTTTCATGTAGTCGATCTGCATGATGTAGGAAGGCACCACCTTGGCATAGTCCTTATGCGTACGCAATTGACGGAAATTGCTCAAAGCCTCATCATATCTCTCTTTAACATACTGTATATGAGCATAGTAATAACGAGCGGCGTCCTTGTATTTTCCTTCATTCATCATCAGTCCGTGGAAATATGGCATGGACTTGTCAAGCTCGTTCGACTGGAAATAGGCATAACCCATGTTGAACTGCATCTGTTGTGCTTCGTCGGTGGTGAGTGCCATGGCGTCGGTCTTTTCATAAATGGCCAAGGCCTCCTTGTATTTCTTGTTTTGGAACAAATAGTTGGCGTACAAGAAGTTGGCATGTTTTGCCCAAGTGCTACTCGGATTGTCGTTCACAAACTGGATGACCTTGGCGGGACCGTCGGCCTGACCAAGATAAAGCGAGCTGACCGCCTCGTAATACTGAGCGTCGACGCAACGCTGCGCCTTGGCATCGGAGGCTTGGGCGCGGTATTGCGTGAAGATGGAGAGTGCAGCACCATATTCCTGGTTTTGGAAGAGCAGCACCCCTTCATTGAAAAGGGCATCAGGATCGTAGTTTTCTATATGCTTTTGCGCTGACGCAGAGATTGTTACAGATAAAACAAATCCTAACATCAAGCCCAGTTTATGTCGTAATTTCATAGGCCAAAAATTTTGACGAAAATACATATTTCTCTCGTTGGTTCAGCAAAAAAGTTCAAAATTCATGCCGAACGATGCCTTGAAAACGGAATGCAGAGGGTTTTTATTATCGTTTTTGGCTGTCAGCACACAAAAAAGCAGTACTTTTGTGCTTTCATTTTTCAATATACTAAACACAAAAACCGACCCATTATGATGCATCTTTTCACTGGCTCGGGCGTAGGACCCACCGTATTATATCTTGCCTTATCCATTTTCATCGGCCTGCTTTTGGGCAAAATCAAGATTGCCAAAATCTCATTGGGCATCACGTGGGTGCTCTTTGTGGGCATTGCTTTCAGCGCTTGTGGCATTAGTCTCAACCCCGAGATGTTACACGTCATCAAGGAGTTCGGTCTGATTCTCTTCGTGGTGGCTGTCGGTCTGCAAGTGGGTCCGGGCTTTTTCCAATCGTTCAAAAAAGGCGGTCTGGCCATGAACCTGATGGCTTTGGTCAACGTGGCACTAGGCGTTTTGATTACGGTCATCATCGCCAAAGTCGCTAAGCAGGATTTGGCTGACATGGCAGGTGTCTACACAGGCGCCATCACCAACACGCCAGGTCTCTCGGCTGCCCAACAAGCCGTCACCGACTTAGGTATCGAAGGCGCTGCCGACCGTTTGGCGGCTGGCTATGCTGTGGCCTATCCCCTTGCCGTGGTGGGCATGATTGTGACCTGCATCCTGCTACGTCCGCTTTGCCGCATCGATCTGGCGAAAGAGCCTGTCTCTTTGGAGACAACGGCTGTTGATGCCACCTCAGGCAAAAAAGGCAAAGGTGGTTTCCTACTCATCCCCGTGTTTGTCATCATCGCATTAGGCATCATCATCGGTTCCATCCCGATCCCAGTGGGCATGAAGGCGCCCATCAAACTTGGTTTGGCGGGAGGCCCTTTGGTGGTGGCCATCATCGGCGGCTGGTTGGGCGTGAAGAAAGGCTGGTTCAGCACCGAGTTCACTGAAGGGCAAGGCGTTCATGCACTTCGCGAAGTGGGCATTGCGCTCTTCCTTGCTGGCGTGGGTCTGAGTGCTGGAGGTCAATTTGTTTCCACGGTACAGGAACACTATATGTGGGTCGTCTACGGCGTCATCATCACCATGGTGCCGCCTATCTTGGTCACACTCTTTGGTCGTTTGGTATTGAAAATGAACTATTACACGCTGATGGGCTTCATCGGCGGCAGCCACACCGACCCGCCCACCCTCGCCTTTGCCAACACCGTAGCGCCCGAGGGCTGCAAACTGCCCAACATGGGCTATGCCACCGTGTATCCGCTGACCATGTTCTTGAGAATCTTCACAGCGCAGCTGCTGGTATTACTGGCGGTGTAGAAAACCCACCATTTACAATTATCGACAATCTTTCTCGTCAATCAGGTTGTTCAGTAAGGCGTAAACGGTCAGGCCAGAGACAGACTTAATGCCCGTTTTACGGGTGATGTTCTTGCGATGCGAGATGACCGTATGAATGGAAATATTCATCTGCTCGGCAATCTCCTTGTTCATCATGCCTTTGGCGACGGCAACCAGTACGTCGGTCTCGCGTTTGGAAAGTTCCACGTCGTCTGAGTTTTTCGAGGCCTCGTTTTGTACTAATTCGTTCATCTTATCGATGATCTTGGCACGGCTGTCATTCAGCTCGATGACACCATGGTAAGGCGTCAAGAAAGAATGATCGAGATAAGTGGTTACCAGAGCCACGACGAAGACATTGGGGTGTTCCTTTCCGAGTTGGAGCAGAAAATCTTTGTTTTGGTAGCCCAACAATATAGGATCGATGATAAGCATATTGGCGTTGGATGACAGTATCCTCTCTGAAATCCGTTCAGGGCTATAAACGCGCAACACCACATCAAACTGCGCCATGCCATTAATCATCTCGGCCAGGCCGTTGGCGACGATCTCCGATGTTTCGCAAATGATGACGCGGTTTCTCATGGCTGGGCGTTTTCAATGGATTCGACGTATGGGACGAGGATGCGCTCCTCGATAAGTGAATGGCGGTTCAAGTCATCGCTCAACTCCATGATATCCAATGAAATCTCAATGCGTTCCTTAGGCAGGATATCGCCAGGAAGATACTTGAGGAGGATGTTCATCATGTCATCGAGCACATCCTGGATGTTGGTGTGGTTATGCTCGAACTCGGTAATCTTGTATGATTCGGTACGTTGTCCTTTGAGCAGGGCCTCAATATAGGGGAAAACCACTTCTTCCTCGTAATACTGGATGTGGCGCATCACTTCCTGTTTGTATTCGTCATAGAAATGGCTAAGCATGGGGCCATATTTTTGCCCACAGGCATCAACGATGCGTTGCAAATGGTGCTCAATGTGTGGGAAACGTTCGTCGAGGTAATACTGATGCGAGGCTTTTAGATACGAAAGCAGGTTGCCCATGTCGATATGTTGAAGCTCCTCTTGGGAAGGTCGGAAACCACTGTCGGAGTAGATTTCGCATACCATGAGAAAGAGCTCGGGGTCGGCATGGTTCATCTGACAAACCTGATTCACGTTCCTGTCGCCAAAGCCCAATCCGATGCCGAAACGGGGCAACAATTGCAACAGCCTGCGGTCATCCGTCAACAACTCAGCCAATTTGGTGTCTTTTGAGAATGGTTTTTTCTTTTTAGGCATGATATAACTGTTTTGATGGGGCAAAAATAATAAAAATACAAATTTCCACCGAATCGCCAAATATAGGGATATTGCATCATGCAAAATACCCATCAATGGGGATTATACGGTTTCTGGAAAGGTCGTTACTTTGCAGCAGATTTTTGTCATACTGTACAAGGATGAATTTTGAGTTAGTTTTAAGATGCGGGACAAGGATTCTGGTTCCGCATTTTTTTTTGTGCAAGTCAATGAGTTACACAAAAAACAAACACACTCCAACGACACTGATGACAGCGCCTATGACTTCGCGCAAGGTCACCTTTTGATGGAAAAGGATGGCTGCAGGGGCGATGATCAATATGGGTGTGAGTGCGAAGAGTGTCTGGGCGATGCCCGCCGAAGTGAATTGTGTGGCCAATAGCGACGCGCTGACGCCGATGAAAGGTCCGAATATGGTGGATGCTAGCACGCACCACATCGCCTTGCGGTCGTTCACGGCGTGATGTAACTGGGCTAGTCCGTCTTTGTTGAACAAAACTAACGCTAGGAAAAATCCCACAAGTCCGATGTAAGCTCGGATAGTGGTGGCTGCAAACGACATGCTGACGCTAACGGGCAACGGCAACACAGCACCTGAGAAGACCGAATCACCCGAGATGCCGGCGGCGGTGAGAGCAGCTTCGTAATGGGTCAAGCCTCCTTTGCTAAGCACCAAGCCGAAACCTTGGCAAATGCCAGCCATCGCCGCGAAAAAGATGCCTTTCGCTGGTAGCTTGAAATAGATGGCATGATGATCGGATTTGTCGCTCTTCGACAATATCGAAAGCGCAATGCCGCTCAGGGTGACGACCATGCCAACGATGGCGATGGGGCGCATCTGCTCGCCAAGGAGCAACCGTCCCGTGACTGCTGCCGTAGGTGCCGACAAAGTCATAAAGAGCTGACCGAAACGAGAACCTATCTTAATGTAGCCTTGCATCAGACAATAGTCACCGATGACATAGCCCACCAAGCCCGAGAGCAGCAGCCATTTCCAAGTGCTGGCATCGGCATAACGCGGATAAGGCACGCCCATCACCAGCCACAAGGTAATGGCAAGAAACACCAGCGACATCGTCATGCGGATAGTGTTGAACGGCAGCGAGCCCATGCGCTTCGAGCCCACTTCCGCAAACAATGCCGTGGCGGTCCACGAAACTGCAACGCCTAATGATATTAGTTCTCCGATAAACATATTTGATACGAAAGACGCTTTATTAAAATCTACTAACTCTTTAAATCACTATTTCTTAGTGTTAATTCAGGAAGAAGCACTGCCGTTTCTTCTGTATCTTCTTTTCCTTTCCACGCCACGACAAAGCTTACCCTGGCGGATTCCGCTTGATACCCCTTCTCACTCCATTCTTGTAGCTCTTTACGAATCTGTTTAGAAGCACAAGCGACTCTTTCACCAGATTCTTTTCTAAAAAACCCATTGTCAAAATATAGTGGCATGCCACTACGCAGTTGCAATATCAGTTTTTTCTTGTCTTTATAATAATCCAAGTATACATCGTGGAAGGACAGTTGCATAGTGATTTCACTAGGAATAGGATAGTGATTTGTATCATGTTGATATTGCAATCCTTCCGTAACAATTGAAGCAAAAACGCCAGTATTACAATGAATATATAGATTCTTTTTCGCCCGCGTCATGCCAACATATAGTTTTCGGACTTTTTCGTCGGTATCAGCCAACTCGTTGTCCAAAAGCATGTAAACGGAATCAAAC
>CADBGN010000045.1 GCA_902794155.1 uncultured Bacteroidia bacterium | reverse complement strand
GTAAACCCTCGCCTATTTGCGTTATGGTTGATAGAACCCCGTAGGGGTGATAGGAAATCAATGCGCCTCCAGCCAGTTCGCCCCCGTGTTCATCTCCACAACCACTGGCACCGACAACGGCAAGGCATTCACCATCTTATCGTTGACAATAGCCTTCAGCGTGTCGAGTTCATCGAGATGCGCGTCGAAGACCAATTCGTCGTGTACCTGCAGGATCATCTTCGACTGCATCTTCAAGCGTTCCAACTCCTGATGGATGCCGATCATGGCAATCTTGATCATGTCGGCCGAGCTGCCTTGGATGGGCGCGTTGATGGCGTTGCGTTCGGCGAAGCCACGCACCACGCTGTTGGCGCCGTTGATGTCGCGGAGGTAACGGCGGCGGCCTAGGATGGTCTCGGCATAGCCGCGTTCACGGGCCAAGGCGATGCTGCGGTTCATGTATTCCTTGATGCCGGCATACTCCTCGAAGTATTTCTTGATGATGTTGGCCGCCTCGCTGCGCGAGAGCTCCATACGCTCCGCCAGACCGAAGGCTGACATGCCATAAATAATGCCGAAGTTGACCGCCTTGGCACGGCTGCGCTGCTCTTTGGTGACTTGGTCCATCGGCACATGAAACACCTTGGCCGCTGTTGCGGCATGGATGTCGTGGCCGAGGTTGAAGTCGGCGACCATGGCAGGGTCTTGACTCAAATGGGCAATGATGCGCAGCTCAATTTGGCTGTAATCGGCGGCCAAAAGGGTGTATTCAGGGCTGCGAGGTACAAAGGCACGACGGATCTCGCGGCCTTTCTCGGTGCGCACGGGGATGTTCTGCAGGTTGGGATTGTTGGAACTCAAGCGCCCCGTGGCCGTCACGGCTTGGTTGTAGGAGGTGTGGATCAGCCCATCCTTAGGGTTGACCAAGGCCGGTAGCGCATCGAGATATGTCGACTTCAGTTTGGTGAACGAACGGTAGTCCAAAATCATTTGGATGATGGGATGCTTGTGCGATAGTTTCTGCAAGACATCCTCACCCGTGGCGTATTGTCCTGTCTTTGTTTTCTTGGCCTTCTCGTCGATGCGTAAGCGCTCGAACAGGACTTCGCCCAATTGTTTCGGTGAGGCGATGTTGAAAGGCATGCCAGCGGCTTTGTAGATCTCTTCCTCAATCTTGTGTATCTCGATGCCAAAAGCTTCGCTGATTTGTTGGAGGTTTTCAGTGTCGATGCGCACGCCGTTAGCCTCCATGCGACTGAGCACGGGTACCAACGGCATTTCAATCTCATAAAACAGTTTTTCTACGCCGTTTTCTTTTAGGAAAGGCATTAGTTTCTCGTAGAGCTGCAGTGTGATGTCGGCGTCCTCGGCAGCATATTCTTTCACCAACTCCACTGGCACCTCTCGCATGGTCTTCTGCTGTCGGCCTTTGCCAATCAGGTCCTCGATGGGGATGGTGAGGTAGTTGAGGTAGACCTCGGCGAGGTAGTCCATATTGTGCCGTTGTTCGGGTTCAAGGAGATAGTGGGCAAGCATCGTGTCGAACATGGGGCCTTTCACGTTGATGCCGTATTGCGCCAGCATGGAGATGTCGTATTTCAG
Organism: uncultured Bacteroidia bacterium; assembly: GCA_902794155.1. Taxonomy (GTDB): domain Bacteria; phylum Bacteroidota; class Bacteroidia; order Bacteroidales; family F082; genus Limimorpha. The sequence continues at coordinate 15,934 of CADBGN010000045.1, read as the reverse complement.
GTTTTGCCCGATTTTGAGAATGCTTTCATCCTCAAACAAAGGGCGTAACAGCTCAAGCTTCTTCTGACACTCTTGTTGGTCTGCGGGCATGGACAGGTACCATGCCTCGTGCGCCTTGATGGCGAAGGAAAGGCCGACCAACTCGGCGGAGTAGACGTCGATGTTGGTGGTCTCGCTGTCAAAGACAAACTGTTTCTGCTTGGACAGCAAGTCTACCAAAGCCTTGATGTCGGCTTCAGTTTCCACAAGCTTGTAGTCGTGTGCCACCGTCTTGGCTGAGTCCTTGTCGGAGAACTCCAGCAGACCACTGTTGTTCCCTTGGTTGAAGAGGTCTAAGGTCTCGTTGGATGAGAACAGGTCAGGGTGTTGACTCCCCCCTGAAGTCCCCGTGGGTTGATTCCCCCTCTCAGAGGGGGGCAGGGGGGAGTCAACACCATGTTTCCCTTTATAATCCTCCAAAAACCGTTTAGCGAAAGTCTTGAACTCTAGCTCCTCGAAGAGAGCCATCAAGGCAGGCACATCGGGTTCCTTGGCTTTCAGTTCTTTCTCGTCGAAGTCGACGGGCACCTCTAAATTAATGGTCGCCAACGCTTTTGACATCAGTCCTTGCTCAGCGAAATTGATGACGTTTTCCTTTTGTTTGCCTTTCAGCTCGTCGGCATGGGCGATGAGGTTCTCCACGCTGCCGTATTTTCCCACCAGAATTGCAGCCGTCTTCTCACCGATGCCTGGAATGCCCGGTATGTTGTCCGCAGCATCGCCCCAGAGGCCGAGGATGTCGATGAGTTGTTTAGGCTCTTGGATGCCATAACGTTCGCAGACCTCCTTGGGTCCCCACACCTGTGCCGGTTCGCCGAATTTAGCGGGTTTGTAAAGCAATATCTTGTCCGTCACCAGTTGCCCAAAGTCCTTGTCAGGGGTCATCATATAGGTGAGGAAACCTTGTTGTTCCGCTTTTTTTGCTAACGTTCCTATGATATCGTCAGCCTCGTAGCCTTCCACGCCGTAAACGGGAATGTTGAAGGCCTCAATGAGTCTAATGATATAAGGTATCGAGTCTCGGAGGTCGTCGGGCATCTTCTCGCGGTTGGCCTTGTATTCGCTGTATTCGGTCTGTCTTTGGGCAGTTCCGGCCACGTCAAAGGCCACGCCGATATGGGTAGGTTTTTCTTTCTGCAGGATTTCATAGAGCGAGTTCAAAAAGCCCATCACCGCTGAAGTGTTGATACCTTTTGAGTTCATTCGTGGGTTCTTGCTCATGGCGAAGAAAGCCCTGTATATCAATGCGTAGGCATCCAAGAGAAAGAGTTTTTTCTCAGTAGTTTCCATGTCGTGTTATTTGAAGGTGTAAAGATACGAAGAATAACGAGAATTGGCGTTTTTTTTGTTTCCAAAACGCCAAAAAACCGAAAAAAAACATCATTTTCAAAAAAAGTTGTACCTTTGCAATCGAAAACGAGTAATTATTGGTCACAAGGTAGACCGACATTCTTTTATAAACAACTGATTATCAATTTATTGATAAGATAGTTGAGTTTGAAATGGAAATAAGTCTTATCTTTGCGACCTATTTATCAACTAAAAAAAGAGAACTATGCAAGAAATTTTGAATGAAATCGTTCCGATCATTGCTGAGAAACTCGGCGTGGATCCTTCGGAAGTCACTATGGAAGCCAGCTTTACCAACGACCTGGGTGCCGATTCACTGGACACCGTCGAACTGATGATGGAATTTGAAAAGAGCTTCAATCTCTCCATCCCGGACGATCAACAGGAAAACATCCAGACTGTGGGTGATGTTGTGAAGCTCATCGAAAAGATGCGTGCTGAAAACAATTGATTTTTCATTAATTTAGAAAAATAAACTTTTTCATGGAATCGAAACGCGTAGTCGTCACTGGCCTCGGTGCCATCACGCCCATTGGGAAAACCCTTCCTGAGTATTGGGAAGGATTGGTGAAGGGTAGAAACGGTGCTGGCGAGATTACTCGTTTCGATTCTACTTTATACAAGACGCATTTCGCCTGCGAGGTGAAAGACTACAATCCCGAGGATTATTTCGAGAAGAAAAACGTGCGCAAGTACGACCACTTCGCCCAATTTGGCCTCATCGCTGCCGATGAAGCCATCGCCGACTCGGGCATCTCTGCCGAAAACTGCGACTTGGATGAGGTGGGCGTCATGATGACCTCGGGCATCGGCGGCGTCAACCACCTTTATCATGAGACGATGGAATATGCACAAGGCGACGGCACGCCGCGTTTTGGTCCTTTCCTCATCACTAAGATGATCGTCAACATGATTGGTGGTGTCATCTCCATCAAATACGGCTTCCGTGGTCCCAATTACGCCACGGTGTCGGCCTGTGCCTCTTCGACGCACTCTATCATCGAAGCCTTCGACAAAATCCGTGTTGGCAAGTGCATTGCCGTGGTTGCCGGAGGTGGCGGAGCGGCCATCGGCCAACTCGGCATCGGTGGCTTCAATGCCATGAAAGCCCTTTCGACGCGTAACGACGACCCGATGACGGCCTCACGTCCCTTCGACCTCAATCGCGACGGTTTTGTCATGGGCGAAGGTGCTGGAAGCCTCGTTCTTGAGGAATACGAGCACGCCATCGCCCGTGGTGCCAAGATTTATGCCGAAGTCGTGGGGGGCGGCTCATCAGCCGATGCTTACCACATCACCGCTCCTCACCCTGAAGGCGCTGGCGGCGTCCTTAGCATGCAACGCGCACTCAACGACGCAGGTTTAACCCCCGAAGCCATTGACCATATCAATGCGCACGGCACTTCGACGCCGATGGGCGATTTGGCTGAGTGCATGGCTATTCAAAAGGTGTTTGGCGAACATGCCTACAACATCAGCATCAACTCCACCAAGTCGATGACGGGTCACCTCCTCGGAGGAGCTGGCGCCGTTGAAGCCATCGCCACTATCCTCGCTCTCAAGAACGGCATTATCCCCCCAACCATCAACCACTTTGACGACGACCCGCAAATCGACTCTAAACTCGATATCGTCTTCAACAAAGCCCGTCAGCGCGACATCCACTACGGACTTTCCAACTCATTTGGATTCGGCGGACAAAACGCCACCGTAATCTTCAAAAAGTTTGAGTGATTATGCCACTCTTTCATGCTTCCCCCAAAGACCCGGCCGATAAAGCGCTTTTCGACTATATCCACAACATCTTTGGTTTCTATCCCAAGAACATCGCTTTGTATCGGGTGGCCTTCACCCATAAGTCGGTGGCTGCCGAGACTGTGGGCAATTACCACGTCAGCAATGAACGTATGGAATACCTCGGCGATGCCGTGTTGAGCACGGCCGTGGCCGACTACCTCTTCCATACCTATCCCACCCAACCCGAAGGCTTTCTTACCGAGATGCGCTCGCGCATTGTCAGCCGTGCCTCACTCAATAAGTTGTCGGAGAAGCTCGGCTTCGGCGACTACATCCGCCACACCCCCGATGTGGGTAGCAACGCTCATTCGATGGGCGGCAACGCCTTCGAGGCCCTCATGGGTGCCATCTACCTCGACCGCGGCTTCGACTTCGCCAAACACATCATCATAGACCGCATCGTTCGCATCCATATTGACTTGGAACAGCTGCAGACCACTGATGTCAACTTCAAGAGCAAGCTCCTCGAATGGTCGCAGAAAAACAAGAAAAGCACCGTGTTCAAGATGTTGGAGGAAATCGGGGAGGGACACAAGAAACAATTCCATGTTCAGATTGTCATCGATGAGCAATCATACGCCGATGCCATCGACCGTTCCATCCGTGGTGCCGAGCAACTGGCCGCCGAAAAAACGTGGAAACAATTGTTTGGTGAAAACTGATTTAACAGCCTCCTATGTCATTCCTGCGTGGGTAAGTGCGAATGCGGGGAATCTATAGGAGGCGGTACAAAGAATGGAAAATAATCTTATCTTTGCGGCATGAAACCCAAAAGCAACAAGATACAGATTGCCTCGTTCGACGACACCACAGTCGTTGGCATCAACACTACTTTGGTCGACTATAAACTGGCTTGGGGTATCAACAACAAACTAGCCCTCGACTTGGCTCGTTATGACGACCTTGTCTTCGAGGGTGCGCCATTTTCTTTCTTCTACTACACGGCCGGTGAGAACTACAACGTCTACAACCTCGTTTCGCTCGTGTGCAAGGAAAAGGTGCTATTTCCTTTCAAGCCGCGTTTGGACTATCTCTTTCTGATTCAGAACTCTCTAACTGCGGAGCGACAAATCAACATCATGCGCAGCTTGCGTGAGATAGAGGGTGTTGTGCATGCATTCGTCTTGGAGAAAGACAAAAACCTGCGCCAGGTGCTGGAGACCATCGCTGACTGTGAGCAACAGATGGTGACCAAGAAAAAGAAGCAGAACGATCTCAATGCCGTGAAGGAAAAAATGCGGCAGCAAGAGGCGGAGCTAGCTGCGCTTAGGGCTCAATCTTGATTTTCACACCACTTTCTTCTGTGACGAAAGATGCGATGCGGTCACCGATGCCGAGGTTGAACCTATGTTCGCCGATGCCGACTTCCTTGTTAATAATTGTGTAGAGCTGCCCCTGATATGTGGCCTGAGGCCCGATTTCCGTGATTTTCTTATAGAAACAATAGCTAAAGGCATCTCCGGGCAGGTAATGCGCCTTGATGCTCTTGGCGAAGTCTTTGTGTTGGAAATCAATAGAGGTTTCGCAGGGGTTGTGGATGGAGAAGTTGATGCAAAGGGTGTCGCCATGATGGAACACTGGCGTTTTTTCGTTGCCCGCGTTGGTGATGTTGAATGTAGTCTCCAAACGGTTGGCAGAGGAGAAATCATCGCATAGGAAACCTTCCAGTTTTACGTCACCTATATGATAGGTCTCCGAGCGCTCGTTAACAGGACCACAAATGAAAACGGGTTGGCCAATCCAGGCCTTGTCGAATTGCCAGAGATCGTATTGCGTCATGCGGTCGTAGTAACATTGCAGCGTCGAGCTTTCCTTGCCCGTGAAATAATGGTAGAGCGCAGGCTCTTGGAACGAGCCTCGGAACACCACGGGATGGTCGTCTGCCACCTGCTCAATGGCACGGTAATAGGGTTCTTTGCCATGGTAGCCAAAACGGTCGGCCAAAGGTGTCAACAATAGGATTCTGAAGGCCAATATCAATAGGAGGGAAGGTAAGATGAAATACATGGTGTATTTTCTTAACTTCTCATCAATTAATGCTTTTCGATAAAGCAAAACCACTATAGGAATGACGCACACGATGGTCCAATGTGGCTCCACATGACCGCGGAAGGCCATCAGCCAGAAGAAGAAAAAGAACCCAATGATAATGAAGCATAAGCCTCGTTCAAATACTTTTTGAGGAGTTCTTTCTCTGGATTGCTTCGCTTCGCTCGCAATGACGTCACTCCCCACTTTTTGAGGGTCATGAGCGTTGGGCTTGTGCGTCATTGCGAGGAGGCACGACGAAGCAATCCAGGGCTTGTGCTTGAATAATACATACACCACCGCTCCAAACGTAAACGGATTAAAAATGAGCAACTGATTAGGCAGATACTCCAAGAAATAGCTCCACCGGAACGCTTCATTGCGTCCAGCCAAATGGTACCTAAAGCTTGGGAAATCATTGTTGACCTGCCAAAGAATATGCGGCAGCAGCAAGGCCAAAGCCAAAAGGCAGGCCATCCAGAACTTGCAGTCTTTCAGTAGTTTGAGGTTGGATAGCACGATTAAACCTAATAGTAAGAACGCATGATACTTGCTATAGATCATCAAGGCCATGAATAGGCCCATCAGTAGCGCGTTTTTCCATGACTTGTTTTCCAGATAGCGCTGATAAACAAGCAAAAACAGGGCAGAAAACAGGATCAGACTCGCATCGGGTGTGGTGACGAAACCGTAGATGTTGAACATCACGATGGAGAAGGCGATGATGAGAAAGAGTTTAGAGTTTAGAGTTGAGAGTTTAGAGTCAGCCTCGCCCATGTCATTCCAACGTTGGTTTGTGCGTTGGTTGGAAATGCTTTGCATTCGGCGTAGCCAATCTATGGGCGAGTTATAAGTAGCGATTTTCCAGATTATCAATAGCGACAAACACGAAGCTATAATCGTGAAAAACCTTACACCTAAAGTGCCCGAAAAGAAAATGCTGCTTAAAAAGGTCATCAGCCCCACCATGGGCGGGTGGTCGAAATAACCCCAGGCGAGATGTTCGCCATACAGGGCATAATAGGCCTCGTCTTCTTGAATCTCAGTGAAAATGCCCTGCAACAGATTGATGACAAACCAAATGAAAATGCCACAACAAAGGCAAAATCTCCAATTGAATATCTTGTCCTTTGTCATGGCATTTGGTTTGTAGGACTGTCACACCGTGGCAGCCGCGATGATTTTAACCAACATGAATATTATCCTTCACCAGTTTCAGGATCTTCTTCGTGTCGTTGCCCAAATCCTTGCGCAAATGGGCATCGTTGAAGTCGGTGAGGAATTTGATCATGTAGTCGATGATAGCATCGGAGAACACGCCCTTGGCGGTGTAGATCTCACGGTCTTTCTCCAATTCCTTGGCGGCGGCCACGCAGCTGTCGGGCAGTTGCTCGAGGCTCTCTTGCAGTTGCTTGTTCTTGTCGTCATGGATGTTCACGCCGAGGCCGACATAGGTCTTCTCGGCCACTTCGAGGGCGTTGGGCATCTCGAAGCCGTGACGAGCGGCGGCGCAAAGGGCGGCCATCAGCAGATACATGTCGGCGCAGCCGTCAGAGGCACGCCATTCGAAGGTCTGCTTGTTGCTGAAGTCCTTGTTCGACTTCTTCTCAAGCGGGTTGGCGCTAGCAGCCATGTCCTTACCGTTGTTGATCCAGCCTAGCGGCACGCGCACCAAGGCGCTGCGGTTGGAGTAGGACCAGCACAGCGAAGTCGGGGCCTCTTGATGGGGCACCAGGCGGAGGAACGACAGCGGGTTGGGGTTACCGAAGGCAGGCAGCGAGGTGCCAGCGTCCATGTAACCGGCAATGGCTTTCTTGCCGAAGTCGCTGAGTTCGCCCTTGTTGACCATGACGCTCTTGCCGTCCTTCGTGAACTTGCAGTGCACGTGCATACCCGAACCGGCTTTACCCACGGTGATCTTCGGGGCGAAGGTCAGGGTGACGCCATATTCGTAGGCCAGCTGACGCATGATCCACTTGGCGACCACGAGTTGGTCGGCTGCATCTTCGATGTTGGTGGGCAGGAACTCGATTTCGTTCTGCTCGTAAATTTTGCCGTCGAGGGTGAAGTTACCCACTTCGGAGTGACCGTACTTGATCAAGCCGCCAGCCTGGGCGATGAGGCGCATGGCCTCGACGCGGTATTCGGTGAACTTGTTGAACGGGGCGCTCTCGTGGTAGCCACGTTGGTCGGGCACCTCGTAGATTTCCTCATCATCAGCGATGATATAGTATTCCAACTCGCCCATGGTTTCCATCTGCAAACCAGTGGTCTTTTTGAACACTTCGTGGGCTTTGTGGAGGATGTGCTCGGGTGAGCTTTCGAAAGGTTCGCCGTCACGGTTGTAGAACGAACAGAGGATGTCCAAGGTCGGGATCTCTGAGAAGGGGTTGAGGAAGGCCGTACGGTACTTCGGCACCACATAGAGGTCGCTCTTACCGGCTTCGATGAAGGGGAAGAGGCTCGAACCATCGACGCGCTCACCGGCGGTGAGGATGTTCTCGAGGTGTTCGAGGCTGTGGATCACGAAGTTCAAGGTCTTCAGCTTGCCGTCCCAGCCACAATAGTGGAAGTTGACGAATTCGATTTGGTTTTCCTCGCAATAACGGATGATGTCGGCGCGAGTGAATTCTGCTGCAGGCTTCTGAAGATACTGCACCAGACGATTGGGGTTCATGGCAATTCTTTGGTCCATTACGATTTGTATTTCAGATTTAAAGATTTAAAATTTAAAATTCAAAGATCATCTGACTCGGGACTGGGATGAACAATTCTTGCGCTTTTTGTCGTCATGGCGGAGAAGCATCCGCCATCTCCCGTGCGCGAAGACGATGCCTATACGCTCGGGAGATTGCAAGTCAAGCCCGCAATGACGATTCAAGGGGTGGTGTTAGTCCCATAGCCCGAGATTTTGCGCAAAGATAGTAATTATTCCGTCATCGTTGTCCAAAAGAAGAATAAATGCTGTTTTTTCCTTTGATTACGCTGTTTTTTCCTACTTTTGCGCTAACAAAAGCAAGAATTATGGCATTAAGAGACTGGATGATTTCCTTCAACAACGCCAAGACGATGGAGTCGAACGGAGAGGAAGGTCCTGAATTAATAGAAGAATACGAGCGCGTTTTGTCTAAATTGGGCGAAGGGCCGCTCACAGAGGCACAAGAAAACGTCCGCAAGGAAGTGTGTCGTAACCTTAGCGAATTGTATTCCCTCAATGGGGATGCGGCGAAGGCGGATTATTATATGAATATGTCCCTGTAGGGACGCATCGCATGCGTCCGAAACGCAAACGCATTGTGTGTGTTTAGGTGTGGACACACGCGGTTGTCAGTACATAATTATTCCCGTTTCAGCATATTGAAATAAGCATCCAGCAATTTCTGCGCCCCGATATACGCACTCATGCGTTGGCCGCGCACATCGGCTTCGACTAGAGGAAGCAAGTCGGAAACCAGTTGGTTCTGGTAGAAATCGTTTTTCAAGGCGCTGTCCATCGAGTCGTACATCATCTGCACGTCTTGTTGGGCGCGTTTCTTATAGAGATAGCCGTTGTCGCGGATGGCTTGCACATGGTCGGCGACCATCTGCCACACCTCGTCGATTTGGAAGCCCGTCAAGGCGGAGCAGGTCAGCACCTTGGTCTCTTGTCCCGATTCGGGCAAGGGGAAGAGGTGCAACGCGTTGCGACATTCGGCGGCGGCACGGTTGGCGCGCATCACATTGTCGCCATCGGCCTTGTTCACCGCGATGCCATCGGCCATCTCCATGATGCCGCGCTTGATGCCTTGCAACTCATCGCCAGCGCCACTGATTAATATGAGCAGGAAGAAATCGACCATGGAATGCACCGCCGTTTCGGATTGGCCTACACCCACGGTCTCCACAAAAATGGTATCATATCCTGCTGCTTCACAAAGGATTATCGTTTCCCTAGTCTTACGAGCTACGCCGCCCAAAGTGCCAGCCGAAGCCGAAGGACGGATGTAGGCGTTGGGATGCACGGAGAGCGTCTCCATGCGGGTCTTGTCGCCCAAGATGCTGCCTTTGGAGCGTTGGCTCGACGGGTCGATGGCCAAAACTGCCAACTTCTGTCCTTTGTTGCACAGATGCACGCCCAAAGCTTCAATGAAAGTACTCTTGCCCGCGCCCGGAACGCCAGTGATGCCCAAACGAAGAGCCTTTCCCGCATGAGGCAAACAGGCTGCTATGATCTGTTGCGCCAAGTCCTGATGTTTGGGCAGGGCACTCTCCACCAAGGTGATGGCTTTGCTGAGCGCCACGCGGTCGCCTTTGAGGATCCCCTCGACGTACCATTCCAGCGGCATCAGCTGCTGCTGGTTGCGCTTCATGCGCTCCAAAGCGTTCGGGTTGACTTGGATGGGACCTTCCACGCCCTCGGTGACCTTGAGATTCGATTCCCATTCATGATCCTGATTTTCAAAGTGTTCGTACTCCATAGCGGGCTGAGATTTGATTTGGCAAAGGTAGGGTTTTTTATTTTTATTTGCGTTATTCCAAAAAAAATGCGTAATTTTGTAGTTTCTAAGCAAACTAACGCCCATGACTAGCAAGACAAGAGTACTGTTCGTCCATCAGGAAATCGCACCCTATCTGCCGGAGACCCCGATGAGTCTCATCGGTCGCTATCTTCCACAAGCCACTCAGGAAAGCGGTAAGGAAATCCGCATCTTTATGCCGCGCTATGGTGTCATCAACGAGCGCCGCAACCAACTTCATGAGGTGATTCGCCTCTCGGGCATGAACCTCATCATCAACGACACGGACCACCCGCTCATCATCAAGGTGGCTTCTATCCAGAAGGCGAGGATGCAGATTTATTTCATCGACAACGACGATTTCTTTACGAAGAAGAAGTACTTGATGTATGACGAAAAGGGCGTGTTTAGCGACGACAATGACTATCGCTGCGTTTTCTTCACACGTGGCGTCATCGAGACGGTGAAGAAACTCAACTGGTCACCTGATGTCATCCACTGTCATGGCTGGATCTCGGCCTTGATGCCTGTTTATATCAAGCGTGCCATGAACGTTCGTGACAATCCGCTTTTCAATGAGACGAAGATTGTGTACTCCATCTACGACGACGGCTTCAAGGAAGACTTCAAGCCTGGGTTCGACAAGATGATGAAGCTACCGGGAATGACGGCCAAAGACCTCAAGTATTTCAAGGAAGGCAACTATGTAAATCTGACCAAGGCTGCTATCGACTATTCCGACGGCATCGTGGTCTGCACGGAAAACCTCAACCCCGAGATTGCGGCCTATCTACAGACTGTCAAGAAGCCAGTGCTATCGTATCAAGAGCAGGTGCACTATGCCCAGGCTTGCAACGATTTCTACGACCTTCTTCTCCAAAAACAATAAGGACAACGTTTTTGAGTTATCTCACACGAAGAACCTCAAATTAATTTTCGACCTGATGAAAACACATCATTCAACTGCTTGGATTGGCTTGGCGTTAATGATTGGCATAATGGCCTTTGCCTCGTGCAAGAAATCGCCTGAGACCATCGGCAATAACCTTATTTCCGACGATAGCTTCATTAGCATCTACCATACTGATACTACCGAAATCATTTGTCATTCCTATCTCGATTCTGTGGCGACAGACAATGCATCCAATGCCTTGTTGGGTGCCATGCACGATCCAGTCTTTGGCAATACCGAAGCGGGCTTTTATACCCAGTTTCGTCCTTCAGTGGCCGGACAAAGTTTCGGCATCAACCCGGTGGTCGACTCTTTGGTCCTGCAACTTTGTCTTGTAGGCTACTATGGCGACACCACGGTGATGCAGTCGGTACATGCTTACGAACTTACCGATTCACTTTCGTTCGAAAACAGTTATTATAGCCATTCAATGGTGGCTACGGGTAGTATTGACCATGCCATCGGGTACCAGTTCTCGCCAAGGCCTAAGACCAAAGTGAACATCATTGGTGGCGACACCATCACCCAGCCTATTATCCGCATCCCACTGAGCCAAGATTTGGGAAACCAGTTGGTCAATCTTGACACTGCAGCATATTCGCGTCCTGACCGTTTTAAACAGCATTTCAAGGGCCTTTATGTGACTTGTTCCCCCGTGGGTCTCGATGGCGCCATCAGTTCCATCAACCTGACAAACAACACATTTACCTTGTTGCAGCTCTACTATCATAATGCAGCTACGCCCGATAAGCCTATGCGCTATAATTACTATGTGACGTCATCGGACACCTATTTCAACCATTTCGACCATGATTATTCGCAAGGTAGTCCTGAGTTTGTGAGTCAGCTGATGGATGGTCAAGAGACTTTGGGCCAGTCGACCCTTTATCTGCAAACCATGGGTGGCGTGAGGGCTAAGGTGTTGTTCCCCAACTTGAGCCATTGGACTGATACCCTGGAAGGCTGCCATCTAGTGGTCAACGAAGCAGAGTTGATTTTGCCAGTTGATCTTGCACAGTTAGACTCAATTTATAAGGCACCTAAGAATTTCCTGCTTGTGGGTTTTAGTTCTGACACTACCACCTATCTCTTGCCTGATTATTATGAGGGCAATAGTTTTTTTGACGGCACTTATAACTCAAGCAAACAGGCTGTGCGTTTCCGCATTACAGAGTACCTGCAACACATGATTGATGGCAAGAAAGACAACCTTGGGCTGAGTTTGGGCATCAATGGTGCTGCCTATAATGCGACGCGTTATGTCATCAACGGTCCCGAAGCCACAAATGGTGAGAAAATGAGGCTCGAAGTTACGTATTCCATCGTGAATGAATGAGGAATGCTGAATTTTGAATGTTGAATCTTAAATTTTGAATTTTAAATACTTAGAAATATGAAGAAACTGATTATCGCTGCCTTGGTTTTGGTTGGATTGACTTGCCAAGCACAGAAAACAAATGAGAAGGAAACCGTCGTCGTCATTAAGACCACTATGGGAACCATAAAGGCCAAATTGTATAACGACACGCCGCAACACCGCGACAACTTCATCAAATTGGTGAACGAAGGCTGGTACAACGGTTCACCGTTCCACCGCGTCATCAACCAGTTCATGATCCAAGGCGGACAGAATGCCGATGGTCGCCTCGACCCAGGTTATAGAGTCCCCGCCGAGTTCAAGGACAACCACTTCCACAAGAAAGGCGCCCTTTGTGCTGCCCGCCAGCCTGACCAGGTGAATCCTCAGAAGGCCTCCAGCGGCTCGCAGTTCTACATCGTGCAAGGCAAGGTGTACGACGACAAGACTTTGGACATGTTTGAGAGCCGCATGGGCAAAGTGTTCAGTGCCCGTCAGCGTCAAGCCTATAGGACTGTGGGTGGAACCCCGCATCTTGATGGTGACTACACTGTCTTTGGCGAAGTTACCGAAGGTTTGGACATTGTTGACAAGATCGCTGCTGTGAAGACAGGTCGCATGGACGTCCCTGTTGATCCTGTGACTATTGTCTCCATTACGATTGAAAAATAAAGAGCTGTCAGCAGTCAGCCATCAGCTATCAGCTTCGGTTTGACTAAGCTGAATGCTGATGGCTGATAGCTGAAAGCCAAAAAATATTCCTATGAAAGAAAGAATCGAAGAAATACTATCCCAAGTGCGTGACTTCCAGGCCGACAGTAAAGAGGCTCTGGAGAATTTCCGTATCACTTATTTGAGTAAGAAAGGCATTATTCCCGCTTTGTTTGCCGACTTCAAGAACGTGGCCCCCGAGCTCCGCAAGGAGATGGGCATGAAGCTGAACGAGCTGAAGAACGTTGTGCAGGACAAGGTGGAGGAGCAACTGCAGAAGTTTGAGAACCAGCACAGCAACGATGCCGGCTTCGACATGAGCATGCCCGCCGCCGACATGAAGGGTGCGCGTCACCCGCTGTCCATCGTGCGTCGCGACATCAACGAGATTTTCTCGCACCTTGGCTTTACCATCGCCGAAGGTCCTGAGATCGAGGATGACTACCACGTGTTCTCGGCCTTGAACTTCCCACTCGACCATCCCGCCCGCGACATGCAGGACACCTTCTTCATCAGCAAGGAGCCCAATGTCAACAAGGCCTCGGATGTGTTGTTGCGCACTCATACCTCGAGCGTTCAAGTTCGCGTTATGGAGACCCACCAGCCGCCTATCCGCATCATCGCCCCTGGCCGCGTGTTCCGCAACGAGGCCATATCGGCCCGAGCCCATTGCATCTTCCACCAAATTGAGGGTCTTTACATCGACGAAAATGTCTCCTTTGCCGACCTGAAGCAGACCTTATACCACTTCGTGCAGGAGTTCTTTGGCGAGGGCACTAAGGTGCGTTTCCGCCCGTCGTATTTCCCTTTCACTGAGACCTCGGCTGAGATGGACATTTCGTGCAACATCTGTGGTGGCAAGGGCTGTAACATCTGCAAGCACACGGGTTGGGTTGAGATTTTGGGCTGTGGCATGTGCGACCCCAACATCCTCATCGCCAGCGGCATCGACCCGGAGAAATACACCGGCTTTGCCTTCGGCATGGGTGTGGAACGCATCGCCATGCTGAAATACGGCATCAACGACCTGCGCCTGTTCTTCGAGAACGATATGAAGTTCTTGGAGCAGTTTGAACTGGCGTAAGAATTACAGAAATATGAATTTTGTTTGTAGAGACGGTGCTTGCACCGTCTCTACTGTTTTATTCACCCCGAACGGTTTTATTTAGCCACTGGCAGAAGTCCTTGGTCTTCTCGAACTCGTTCAGTACCCAGTCGACGAGGTGTGGGTCGGAGAGGCGTTTGTCTGGGAGGTCTTGCACCAGGAGCCAGTCGCGTTGCTTGAAGAGCTCTGCTTGTGGGTGGTCTTTGGGATAGCCGTTGGGTACGCGTTTCATGGCGTGGCTGGTGTCCAAGTCAAAACCTTTGGCTTTGGCGATGGCCTCCACCAATGGCTCGTCGTTGAAGAGGATCTCATCGCGGATGGTCTTCAGCATGGCCGTGTCGGGCATGTACATCCCCGTGCAGAGCATGTTATGGCCGAGGTATTCCGACTCCTTGGCCTCCAAATGGAAGTAGTAGCCACTCAGCATCGACTTCTTGCCTTCGGGGCAGACAAACACGCCGAAGTGGGTCTTGTAGGGTCGCTTGTCGGGCGAGAAACGCGTGTCGCGGTAGAAACGGTAGGTGCAGTCTTTCAAAGTCAAGCCTTTGCATTTATCGTCGAACTTCTGCACGCCGGCGATGATTTGCTCGGCCAAGGCGTTGAAGTTGGCCTGCGCCGTTTGGTATTGTTTCTTGTGCTCCTGAAACCAAGGGCGGTTGTTGTTGTGGAGGACGTCGTCGAGGAATGTGAGGATTTCTTCCATGATTGAAATTTTTGCAAAAATACGGATTTATTTTGCGCTAAACACTGCCTTTTTCGCCATCAAGGTCATGCTTAGGCCTCGGGCAACCATAAACAACAAGAAGGCTATCCAAAGACCATGGTTACCGAAACGGGGCATTAATAACAAGGTGGCCGGCAGGAACACGCCGACGGCAGAAATGAGCATGGTGTTGCGGATGGCACGCGCCGCCGTGGCGCCGATGTAGACACCGTCCCACAGGAAGGCGGCGAAGGTGATGAGAGGAATAGCGGCCAAGTAGATATGGTAAGGCGGCGCCATCGGGATGATGCTAGGCTGGTCGCTGACGAGGCTGATGAACCAGTCGGGGAAGAGCGCATAGAGCACCGTGAAAGGCAAGGCGATGAAGAAGCCCCAAAGGAACAGCAGCTTGACGGTTTGACGGAGTTGATTGGGGTCGTGCGCCCCTGTGAAACGGCCCACCAAAGCCTCGCCCGCGTAGGCAAAACCGTCGGTGAAGTAAGAGAAGATGTAGAAGAACTGCATCAGGATCATATTGACCGCCAGCATGTCGTCACCGAGTTTGGCCGACTGGTTGTTGAAGAAGGCGATGCTTAATACTAAAAGGATGCTGCGGATCATGAAGTCGGCATTCACCTTGAAGAAACGTTTCAGTTTGTCGGCTTGCAACAGAAGTACGCGTCGGATGGGAATGAGATAATGACGGAACTTGGCGAAGAGGAAGATGACAGCCGTCAGTAGGCCGCAATACTGTGCGATGACGGTGCCCAAGGCCACCCCCGTGACGCCCATGCCCATGGCGTTGACGAAGATGATGCTCAAAATGATGTTCACCACATTGGTCAGGATGGCGATGATCATGGGGATGGTGGTGTTTTGCATGCCGATGTACCAGCCGTTGAAGGCATAGAGGCAGAGCACCGCCGGTGCCGCCCAGATGCGCACTCTGAAATATGTGGCGGTATAGGCCAACACCTCCTCGCTGCCGTGCAGCAGTTTCATGCTGAGCCATTCCACTGGACCTTGTAGCGAAAGCACCAAGACGGTGGCAATCAGCGCAATGCATAGGGAACGATAGAGCGAATAGGCCATCTCGGCACGGTCGTTGGCGCCATAGGCTTGTGCCGTGAAACCCGTCGTGCCTGCCCTCATGAAGCTGAAGATGGAGTACATCACGCTGAAGATGGTACCACCCAAGCCAATGGCCCCGATGTAGACGATGCTGTCCTGATGGCCCATCAGCATCATGTCGACGAAGCCCAGCAAGGGCACAGTAATGTTGCTGATGATGTTGGGGATGGCGAGCTTTAGGATGGAACGGTTGAGGGATTCCTTGCGCATGAGGCATCTGTTTTTCGGTTTGCAAAAGTACAACATTCTACCTATTTTTGCGGCA
>CADBGN010000044.1:18689-21851 GCA_902794155.1 uncultured Bacteroidia bacterium | reverse complement strand
GTCGCTGTTGTTGCCAACGCCGAGCTTCTGCTGTATTGCGTCGATGCTCTTGTTTTTCTCCATGCTGCACATCAAAACGAGCAAGTCAAGCGTCATCTTCAAAGGCTTGCCAAACAGGGTGTCTTCCGCTTTGATGACAATCTTGCCGTTCATGTCTTCCGAAACCTCGCAAACACGCCCGCGGACGCATTTCACGTCAAAGTCTTTCTGGGATTTGAGATAAAGGTCCTCATAACCCAAGCCGAACATGCGCAAATCCATATAGAACGTGTACACCTCGGCATCTGGGAAAACTTCCTTGATCTCGCAGGCCTGCTTCAACGCCGTGGTGCAGCACACTTTCGAGCAATAGGTGTTGCATACCTTCACGTCGCGGGCACCCACGCAATGTACGAATCCGATTTTCTTAGGATGGTTGATGCGCTCGTCTTTGCCCGTCTTGAAGAATTTCTCAAGCTCGACGCTGGTCATCACATTGTTATAGATGCCATAGCCGTATTCCTGTTTCCGTTCCGCTTTGAAAATATCGAAACCCGTGGCAAGAATCACAGCTTGGACGTCAATCTTTTCGTTATTGCTCAAAATAGCATGGAAAACGTTACCGTCCCTTTGGATATCGGTGACTTCGGTATTCAAATAGGTCTTAATATCTTTCACGTTGTCGAGCATCTGCTCCACCACGTCCTTGGCTGGATGAAATGTCGGGAACAGCCTGTCCCACTGTGCGATATGGCCGCCTAAAGCCTCGCTTTTTTCAACAATGACAGGATTCAACCCCATTTTTTTCAATTGTGCGGCCGCTTCCATTCCGGCGGCTCCACCGCCAATGATTAAAATATCCTTTTTCATAAGTAAGTATTCAGAATTAATCCATGATTTCATGGCTGTCAGCTATCAGCCGTCAGCTATCAGCATCGTTGAAACCAAACTGACTGCTGATGGCTGAAAGCTGAAAGCCAAAATGTTGATTATATAAACTCTATTTACTCATTCCTCAAACTGATTTGATACATGATGGGCACATCGGCTGACCAAGGTCCTTGCCGTTCAAGCCCTGATATTTCTTTTTCGGGTCGTAAGGGATTCCCATCTTTTCGAGCAACGGCTCAATGGCGACCTGATGCATCTGAAGGCCAAGATCCCATGGGTCGTAGCCCATCACCAAGCCGGCCACTTCCTCGTAGGTCAGCGCGGGAATGCCGTAACCATTCTTACCGTAGGTCTTGCCTGTCTGCTCCGCGATAACATATTGCCAACGGTCGAGGAAATAAGGGCAGCCCGGACAGTTGGTGATGATCAGATCCGGCTCGTAAGGCTCCATCGACTCGAATTTCTTGTAGGTATTCGACTCGGAATATCCCCTGTTGGCCTGCACAAAATACTGACGGAAGCCAAAGCCGCAGCAATGGCGGCGTTCGGGGTAGTCGACAACCTCGCCGCCCCACGCCTCGACCATTCCAACCAGCACATGCGGATACTCTGCACCACCGAATCCCTTCGACGGGAACATCTTCGAATAATGGCATCCGATGTGCTCGACCACCTTCAAAGGCTTGCCTGTCTTGACGTTGACAAGAGGGAACTTCATCTGTTTCGCGATGTCGAACCTGAACTTATAAATAAGGTCGCTGGCATGGGCAAGATACTTCGGCTTGGCGAACTCTTTCTTGCACGAATCCCAAAGATATTGCCGAATCTTGGCCTCCAACTCGGGATACTCGTGCCATGTTTCCAACGTCTCGGTATAGCATCCGAAAGAAGTGATGCAGGAGCAAACATAGTTCTCGTAACCGCTCTCGTGCATCAGAGCGAACTGACGTGCGATGATAGTCATGGCAGTCTCCTGCGGGATGGTGTCGCTGTGATAGGCGATGCCGCCGCAAGTAGTATGATAGGGGTTCTCATAAAAGTCCTTCCCGAGCCTGTTTCGCGTGATGTCCAGAAAAGTCACCTCCGAGCCAGGAAAAAACGCCTGACGGATGCAACTCCTCACGTAAAAATAATGGTCATCAGGAATGTCTTTTTGGTAATCCGCCCAGATTTTCTGTTTTCCTTCAATAATCATTTGGTATTCAAAGATTTAAATATTGGCTTTTAGCTTTTAGCCGTTAGCTATTAGCTTCGCAGCAACTGAGCTGATAGCTAACGGCTGACAGCTTATAGCTTTAAAGATTCAAATGTTTCTCCCCATCGTTTTGGGTATAGACCTTCATGAAATACTCCTCGTCGGTGAGATGCTCCTTCTCCGCCTCCTGATGCGCATCGTTCAGTACCTGTTCCATCAACTCGGTGGCACCAGTGACATCGAAAATCTTCTTCAGCTGGTCGAGGCTTTCTTTTGGAATCTTTCGCAGACCTCCAGGGCCGTCGCCGTCGAGGTTCGAGCCCATGCGGGCATGCAAATCATCCAAATTCTCGTTGATCCACTTGCCGACGGGACCGAATTCCTTATGTGTTTCGTAATCGAAAGTGCGAGGATACACACAATACCCGTAGTTCAAGATATTGGAACACAAATCCTTAACTACAACATATTGCTGGCGACCTTTCTCCGATTCCATGTAAAGCCCGCTTCGCATTGAGAGCTTGCGCAAAGCCATGATGACCAAGCCGGGGGCATTGGCACGTGGGCAGCGCGTCACGCACGACATGCACTCACCGCAAAACCAAATCGTGTCGCTTCTAAGCAGTTCCTCCAAATCTGCCTCGTTCTTGCGCGCTACGATGTTCACGATATTCTTCGGATTGTATTTGTAGAACTCCGCAGCCGGACAAACAGCAGTGCACACGCCGCAGTTCATGCAGGCCTTCATCCCCTCTTTTATCCTGTAATCCTTATATAATTCATCAACAAGATGACCTTTAAACCTAGTTTCCATAAATAGTAAATTTGTTTACAGTAAATATACTTACTAATGGCGCGCAAAAATACAGTATTTTTGATTAAACCAAGGAAATTTTCGAAGAATAATTTGGAAGTTAGTGAAGGAATCAAAGCAAGTCACAACCAGAAAAAGAAAAACCCTAACTGATTGATAATCAATTAGGGTTTCTATGTTTGGGGTGCCCCGAACAGGAGTCGAACCTGCACACCTCTCGATATACGCACCTGAAACGTACGCGTCTACCAATTCCGCCATCGGGGCTTGGTGATTGTGCCCA
>CADBGN010000044.1:0-18667 GCA_902794155.1 uncultured Bacteroidia bacterium | reverse complement strand
ACAAGAGTCGAACTTGCATGCCGTAATCGGCACCACCCCCTCAAAGTGGCGTGTCTACCAATTTCACCACCTGGGCTTGAAATCGGCGGCAAAGATACAACTTTTTTCAATGCTGTAACCACTTCGAGAAAAATTTTGTGATTTTTTTTCTTCGCATTACTTAATTTCTTATTTTTGAAGCGTTTAAAATCTACAATTATGCTTACAGAAAAAGACCTCCAACAACTTTCGGAAAGAAACATCACCGAAAATCAAGTAATACAGCAAGTTGCACAACTGAAAAGAGGCACGCAATATGTCCAGTTGATGCGCCCCGCAACCCTTAATGACGGTATCCTGCGCCTCGATGAAGAACAAGTCAGGAAGATGACGGCCAACTTTGAGGCCGACAAGGAGTTTTACCAATTCACCAAGTTCGTCCCTGCTTCGGGTGCCGCCTCGCGTATGTTCAAAGACCTCTTCGCATTCATCGAGACCGCCGAAGAGACCAAGTTCACGGACATCTTCTTCGCCCACATCCATAGCTTCGCCTTCTTCGACGACCTCAACGCAGCTGCGCAACGCCTTTATGGCACCGACATCGACAGCCTGCTCCAGCAAGGCCGCAAGGTGGACGTTGTGAAAGCCCTGCTCTTGGACAACGGCCTGAACTACGGCAAGCTGCCCAAAGCCCTGCTGAAGTTCCACCACTACCCCACTTTCAACCGCCTAGCCTTGGAAGAACATCTGGTGGAAGCCGCCCGCTACGCCACCGACAACGAAGGCGTGGCTAAGCTCCACTTCACCGTATCGCCCGAACACGAGGAGCCTTTCAAGAAGGCCGTCGATGCGCTGAAAGCCGACTATGAGAAGAAATACGGCGTGCGCTACAACATCACTTATTCATGCCAGAAGCCGTCAACCGACACCGTGGCCATCGACGCCAACGGTGAGCTGTTCCGCGAAGCCGACGGCAAGATCCTCTTCCGTCCCGGCGGTCACGGCGCACTCATCGAGAACCTCAACGACCTTGGTGAGGAGATTGTTTTCGTAAAAAACATCGACAACATCGTTCCGGAGAGCAAGGCCGAGACGACCATCGTATATAAAAAGGTGTTGGCGGGTCTCCTCCTCCACCTCCAACAACGCACCTTCGAATATCTCGAGTTGCTCGACCAAGGTGCAGTCTCGACCGACGAACTCAATGAGGCCATGCGCTTCGCCAAGGAAGACCTGATGATGGACATCCCCGATTTCGTGAACGACTACAACGACATCGAGAAGATCGACTATCTCTATAACAAACTCAACCGACCGATGCGTATCTGTGGCATGGTGAAGAACGAAGGCGAGCCCGGTGGCGGTCCCTTCTGGGTGAAGAACATGGACGACGAGGTGTCGTTGCAAATCATCGAGTCGTCCCAGATCAACCACAAAGACGAGGCCCAGGAAGCCATCTTCCAAGGCTCGACCCACTTCAACCCCGTCGACCTGGTGTGCGGCTGCTGGAACTACAAGGGCGAGGCCTTCTGCCTGACCGACTACGTGGACGCCAACACTGGCTTCATCTCCAACAAGTCAAAGGACGGCCGCGAGCTGAAAGCTCTCGAATTGCCTGGTCTCTGGAACGGTGCCATGGCCGACTGGATCACCATCTTCGTCGAAGTGCCTATCGAGACCTTCAACCCGGTGAAGACCGTGAACGACCTTTTGAAGCCTATGCATAATTAAATGAATAACAATATAATACAAATATCATCATGACACTTAGTAAAGAAGAATTCAAGACCTTATTGATGCTATATATCGCCAATGTTGACGGCATCATTCAACCTGAAGAAGTAAGAGTAATGCTCGAAAAGAGTGGTTTCGACACTGTGGACAAAATGGAGGATCTATTCGCCAAGATGAGCGATGCCGAGGTGCTCGACTGCATCCGCGAGAACAAAGCCTTTTACGCTGACAACGAAGCCAGTCGTCTCGACTTCATCCATGACCTTTGCGAAATCATCGAGGCCGACGAAAAGTGCACGATGATGGAGCAACAGATGGTCAGGGCAATGGGAAGATTACTGGATTGACCCATGGATATGAAGCCCTTCATTCCTCACCCCATCGACACCTCCGACATCGAGCTTCCCGATGAGGTGAAGCAACTCATCGAGCAACTGGCGCGCCAAGTGCACGAACAGTGGGCCATGGGCCGCCTTGCAGAAGGCTGGACCTACGGCGCCGAACGCAACGATGAGCTCAAAAAGCACCCCCATCTCATTGATTACGACGACCTGCCGGAGAGCGAGAAGGACTATGACCGAAACACGGCCGTAGCCACGTTGAAGCTCATCATGCAACTCGGTTGGAGTATCAAGAAAGAACATTAACATCAAGACGAACCATGCATTCACTCGCATTCCAAGCTATCGCCTTTGTCATCGGCATCGCCATTGGCGTGATATATTACCTCATCCTTGCCAAAAACAGCAAGAACAATAAGCTGTTTTTCAAAACTCTGTTTATCTGCGCACTGGCCATCATCGTAATCCACACGGTAGCCGACATGTACGTGATTTCCAATATGGGAAAAGGTGCAAAAAGCTGGTTCTCCATCTTCATCCTTTCGGTCTTCCATTCCCTCGAGATGTTCGTCTTCCAAACCCACTTCTTTGACAATGGTTACCAAGAGTTCTTGTTCGGGACAAGCCAAAGCTCGGGTGTCGCATGGCTAGTCTACGTTTTCGTCATCACCTTCATCCTGGCCATCCTCACCTCCATTGCCTTACTCATCAAGGCCATCAACCGAAGGAAGGCCGGACGTTCGTGGCTCATGGCCAATAAAGGCAAGGCCCAAAATGTCCACATGTTCTTCCTAGGCGGGGAACTGTCAAGTTCACTCGCCGAGGACATCCTCAAACTCCATCCTGACCAGCCTCGCCTTCTCATTGACCACCCCGACCCCGAAGAGAGTTATATGGACCTGTCCATTTGGGAAAAGATTCAACGCCTGTTCAAGAGCCGTACCGAGGAAGACCTTGGCCCGTTCAATGCCATCGTTTATTCCCATATCCCCTTGAACGAAGCGAAAGGAAAAGACATCTGCCGGCAAATGAACCTGAAGGACCTGGATGCCTTCCTGAAATGCCCCTCGTGCAAAGTGTATCTCCTCTCCGACGACGAGAGCAAGAACCTGCAATGCGCTGAGATCCTTTATAACGATGGCTGTACCGCCGAGATTTTCTGCCGTGCCTGCCGTGAAGGCGTCAACCGCATGTATGAGGAGGCGATGACTAAGACCCCGTCGATGAACGTGCACCTTATCGACTCGTCATACCTAGCCGTTCGCAACATCAAGAACTGCCCCGAGCTGCTCCCTGTCAACTACGTGGACAAGGGTGTCGACAAGAACGGCCTACGCGAAGGTTGGGTAAGTTCGGCCTTCAATGCCATGATCCTAGGCTTTGGCGAAACGGGACGCGAGGTGCTGGGCTTCCTCTATGAACACGGCGCCTTTGTCGACAAAGAGTCCAAGAAAAGTCCGTTCTCATGCGTGGTCGTCGACAGGCAGATGGACATGATCAAACAAGCTTACTGCCAGAGTTTTCCTGGCATGAACGAAAGCGTCGGCATCTCGTTCGAGCAAGGTGAAATCGGAGGCAATGATTTTTGGGAACAACTGTCGCAACACATCCAAGAGCTGAACTACATCGTCGTGTGCATGGGCGACGACCGGATCAACTTGCGCACGGCTGTCGACTTGGTGCAATTTGCCTACCGTCATGGCAAGGACCTCGCCAAGAACTTCGTCATCCTCATCGCCCAGGAAACCCCCAGCCATCTGGATGACGTGACCTTGCAACACTACAATGCCATCGGCCAATATCACAACTGCATACGCACCTTCGGCTATAAGCGTGACGTTTGGACCTACGACAACATGACCAACGAGAGCCTGAAAGCCCGTGCCCGGAATTTCTTCGCCGGCTACATGCGCGCTTCGGGTGTAAAAGAGGATCCTCATAAGCTATGGGACGAGCGGGAGGAAGTGATCAAGTCGACCAACGACTATGCCCTTCACGCCAAACGCGTCAGGCAACGCTCACAAGACTTCGCCAACTGCTTCCACATCTCCACGAAACTGGCGCTCATCGGGCCTGAGGTCTACGACCACCGCCACGACATCGCCCAATGCATCCCGTCCGACTACACCAAGGCCAACACGCATTACACGGGCAATGACGAGCACGTGGAACGTGCGCTGCATTACTTGGCCGTCCAAGAACACATCCGCTGGGAGGCTTCGCACGTGGCCCTCGGCTACACGCCAGGCCAACGCACCGACGAGGTGATGAAGACCCACGAGTGCATCAAGAGCTACGATGATCTCACTCCTGAAGTTCAACATTACGATTATTTGGTGATCAAGACAACCTTTGACATGCCTTGAAACAACTAAACAATATGACCACGGACAGCAACTACAAATACTACGCATTCATCAGCTACAATGCCAAGGACATTGACTGGGGCAAAAAGCTTCAAAAGAAGCTGGAACGCTTCAAGATGCCTGCCGTTTTGCGCAACGAACATGGCTGGAAACGCAAACCCATCAACCCCGTTTTCTTCGCCCCTACCGACATACAGCCTGGAGGGCTCACTGAAGAACTGCAAGAGCGGTTAAAGGCTTCTAAAAACCTCGTTGTCATCTGCTCGCCCAATTCGGCCCACTCCGAATGGGTGGGTAAGGAAATCGAATTCTTCCATGACCTTGGACGGACTAAGAATATACACTTCTTTATTGTGGAAGGTGTCCCTCACAGTGGCGACCCGAAGACTGAGTGCTTCCATCCTGTCATTGACAAGTTGGGGCTACCCGAAATCCTTGGTGCCAACATCCACGAGCAAATCTACCGTTGGCCATGGCTCAACAAGGAACGTGCCTATGTGCAACTCATCTCTAAACTACTTGACGTAGAGTTTGACACCATTTGGCAAAGACACAAGCGAACGCTTGTCAGACGAGCAATATCCTGGACTTTAGGTGGTGTCGCCATAGTAGCCGCCCTGCTCTGTGTGCGGCACATGAACCAACCCTTCGACGTGGAAGTGAAACTGAATGAGGTTACTGTCCACAACGAAAGCCTGCCCCCTTTGAAAGACGCCTTGGTAACCATTCGTTTGGATAACGAGTCGAAGATCGACACATTACACTCGATGGACGACAATCTGGTTTTCAACAATATTCCACACCACTACTTGAATCAACCGGTAAGATTCTCTGTTTCATGCCCTTATTATTTCGAAACGGACACCTGCTTGACGCTATCCCCTAATGTCACCATAAACATACAACGAAACGATTCGATTTTTGGCAAAGTCTTATTCCATCTCTACGATCCAAACACGGAAATGTATGTCAACGACGCTACGATTGGCCTAGCCGGACAAGAAACCGTTTCCGACGCCAACGGATGCGTGTCTCTTTACGTGCCATTGGAAAAACAGCGAAGCTTCTACCTTGTGACCAGTTCCGTGCCCCTCGAAAACGACACATTGTTTATGCCCTGCGGCAAAGACGATGTGCTATTGGCTAAGTGACAACAAAGCAATAAATAACACCTCAAAACTGACCTAGAACTCCCATGAATCGCAAATCCATTATCTTTTTCTTGATACTTCTAACGCCCCTTTTCTCCATCGCGCAAACCCAACAAGGTTACGTGAAGACCAAAGGCCGCATGGTGAATGGCAAACATGTCCCCGGACAAGGCCTCAAAGGCGCAACCCTATCCATCAAAGGAAGAGCAACCGTACTCGTGAATGCCGACAATGGTTCCTTCTCATTCCCTGTCACTAACCAACAATTCCGTTTGGACTCCGTCAAGAAAAAAGGCTATCAGCTGGTCGACTATGAAGTCTGTCCCAAGAGCTATACCTATTCAGCTAACCCCATCTACATCCTCATGGAGACGCCGGAACAGCAGCTGCAGGACAAACTCGATGCCGAACGCAAGATACGGCGCAACCTGCAAAAACAGCTACAGGCCAAGGAGGACGAGTTGGAGGCGCTGAAGGGCAGTGGCAAAATCACGGTCAAAGACTACCAAAACTCGATGCAGAAGCTCTATTCCCAACAGGAAAGTAACGATCGGCTCATCGAGGACATGGCCCAGCGGTATGCATCTCTCGACTATGACCAACTCGACGCCTTCTACCGCCAAGTGTCGTACTTCATCGAGAACGGCGAACTGACCAAGGCCGACTCGATGCTCAACAGCCGGGGCGACATCGGTCAGCAAGTCAACGATATCCGCCAGCGCGGACAAGTGCTCCACGAGAAACGTGAAACATTACAGAAGGCCGAGGCCGTGCAACGGGGCGACATCCATGAGGCGGCGCAACGCTGCTACAGCTACTATGAGACCTTCGCGATGCAACACCTCAACGACACGGCTGCCTACTTTCTCGAACTTCGCGCCAGCCTCGATACCACCAACCTGGAATGGATGAACGATGCCGGTCGCTTCGTCAGCGACTACCTCGCAGATTATGACCGTGCCTTCCCCTACTTCCAAAGCATCCTGCGAAATGCTCGCGATGAGTATGGCGAGAACAGCGATTGGGTGGCGGTTTGTTACAGCAACATCGCCTCCTACTACTACGACAAAGGCGACTACGCCCAATCGGCCAGCTACAACGACAAAGCCTTTGCCATGCGTGTGGGTCTATATGGTCCCAACCATCCTGACGTCGCCACCAGCTATAACAACAAAGGCTGCACCTTGATGAAACAAGAGGATTACGGCAATGCCCTCATCAACTTCAACCAAGCCCTCCATATCTTGCAGCGCAAATACGGCGAGAACCACCCTTACGTCGCCGGCTGTTACGACAACATCGGAGAAAACTACTTTTATCAGGGAGACTATGCAAAAGCCCTGGAATACCACAGCAAAGCCCTTACCATCAGACAAGCTATCCTTGAGCCCAACCATCCCGAAATCGCCTATAGCCTCAACAACATCGGCTGCGACTGCATCGATATCGGAAAGTACGACATGGCTCTCGAGTGCCTCAACGCCGCCTTGCTCATCTGGACCAATGTATACGGCGAGAAGCACCCAGAGGTGAAAAAATGTAGGGGCAACATCGGCAGCACTTACCTGCAAATGGGCATCGCCCAAGCCGAAGAAGGCGACCACAAGGCCTCCTTAGAGAACCTCAATCGCGCCCTGCCGATATTGAGCGAGGTCTACGGCGACGACTACGAGACCGTCATCCAACTCAAGAAGACCATACAAGTCATGCAGTCCGCCATCGAGCAGAAATAAGCCCGCTATTACTTCCCTTCCTTAAACTTCACAATCGCCTCGATGATTTCGTCATTGTCGTCGCTGATCGTAAGTAGCATGTTTTTGAAAATCCCACGGTCGCTGAGGTCTTTCAGCAGGGTGTAGGCGGGCATGTAGTTGGTGTAATAGTCCTTGCCCATAAAAATCATCGGGCTGGCATAGCCTTCACTCTCATAGTGGTTTTGTCCTGCGTCTTGGAAAATCTCCTGCATAGTGCCTGCACTGCCCGGCGTGTAGATGATGCCCCCTTTTGCAATGGTGACAATGCCGTCCTCACGTACACTGTTATCAAAATACTTGGCGATATCGGTGGCGAAAGGCGCCGTCGGTTCATGACCGTAATAATAAGTGGGGATGGCAAGACTACGATAGTCCGTTTGCAATGGGAAACGTTCCATGACCTCAAAGGAACGACACAGCCAACCCTCATCCTTAAAGGTTGGCGAAGGCATGAGCATGTCGACCGCCTCGTTGGTCTCAGCCTCGCTCCTACCCGCCATCCAAGCTCCGAGATGCGTGGCCTCCATGGCACCAGGACCTCCACCCGTCACCATCAGTTTGCCCATCTCGGTAAGTCTCTTGCTCAAAAAGACAATCTGACGATAGCCGGGGTCGTCGCGCCGTTTGGCATGACCTCCCATTATGCCTACAACATCCTTTTCGTCATATAAGTCAAGCATTTTATACAGCTCATGCGTAATGAAATGATCGTGAAGGGCTCGTGCTAAAGTCTCACGCACCTCATGTCCACGTTTGCCTTGGGCGATATAATGCTGATAGACCTTCGTATCATAGCAATTCGCGAAGGTGGATTCATCGTGATAATCATAGCCTGCATACAACATCTTGCTATTATACAGCTTCCTGATATAGGTATTGAAAGGCATGCCTAGCTTACGGATATAGATGCTGAGGTCGTCGTTGTTCACAATCTCAAGCACACGATGGACGATGCCTGCAGCGTCAAGGCCATATTTGTGCATCAATACGGAAGCCTTTCCCGACTCACCAAAGCAGTCCTCCATGCCTATACGACACACACGGATGGGATGGTTCTCGGCCAAATACTCCGTCACAGCACCACCCAAGCCACCTGAGATTTGATGCTCCTCGATGGTGAAAATCATCCGGGTGTCGTCAGCGGCCTTGTTGAGGATGTCTCCATCCAACGGCTTGATGGTGTGCATGTTGATGACACGAACAGAAATTCCCATGAGTTCAAGCATGTGAGCCGCTTCAAGGGCTTCCCACACCTCATGACCCGTAGCCACAAAGGTAATATCGCTACCATCACACATCAGCTGGGCCTTCCCAATCTCAAATATCTGATCCTCGGCAGTGAAGTTGGGTACTGCCTCGCGGCCAAAACGCACATAAACAGGACCCTTGCACTCCAAGATGGCTTTCTCAGTGGCTATTTTGGCTTGTGTGGCATCGCAAGGCGAGATGACGGTCATGTTGGGCATCACACGCATGGCCGCGATGTCCTCCAATGCCTGATGAGTGGCTCCGTCAGGACCCACCGAAACTCCTGCATGAGCACCTCCAATGACGGCATGCACATTGTTGTAGCACAACGAGATACGAATCTGATCATTGGCACGATGCGCTGCAAAAACACCATAGGTGCTAAACACCGGCACCTTGCCGCTCAAAGCAAGGCCTGCAGCGGTAGCCACGCAGTCCTGCTCGGCAATGCCCATTGAGAAAAACCTCTCGGGGAAAGCCTCGGCAAAGAGGTTCATCCCCACCGAATTGGTGATGTCGGCACCCAGTCCGACCACACGATTGTCCTTTTCGGCCGCAGCCAACACGCCCTCACCGAAACCGGTCTTGGTCGCTTTATTTCCTTTGTTAATATAATTCATAACGTTATTATTTGTAGAGGCGCAATGCTTGCGTCTCGAATAGATTCCGTTTATATGAAGACGCAATCATTGCGTCTCTACGACAATTCCTTTAAAAATGCAGGCAATTGTTCCTTCGTCGGCACCTTCCCATGCCATTGGTTATTGTTCTCGATGCTTTTCACACCCTTGCCCATGATGGTGTCGGCGATGATGACAGTAGGCTTGTCTTTTTCATTGTCGGCCATCTCCAAAGCCATTTTGATTTGGCTCATGTCGTGGCCGTCGATCTCGATAGCATACCATCCGAATGCCGTCCATTTGTCGCGCAAAGGGTCGATGGCCATCACCTTCTCAGTGCTGCCGTCAATCTGCAATCGATTGCGGTCGATGATGGCGCAAAGATTATCCACCTGATGATGCGCCGCAGCCATAGCCGACTCCCACACGCTTCCCTCCTGCTGTTCGCCATCACCCATGATGCAAAACACGCGGTTGGGCTTGTTATCCATCTTGGCTGCCAAAGCCATACCCAAAGCCACGCCGAGACCTTGTCCCAGACTGCCTGATGAGGTCTCCAATCCTGGCAGGCGGAACTCATAACTCGGATGCCCTTGCAATCGGCTACCCAATTTGCGCAGTGTCAGCATCTCCTCTTCAGGGAAATAGCCAGCTGCCGCCAAAGTGGCATACAACACTGGTGCCGTATGCCCGATGGAAAGCACTACCTTGTCGCGGCCCTCCCAATCGGGATGTTGCGGGTCGTGACGCAGATGATCGAAATACAAAACCGTGAAAATGTCGACCAGGTCGAGAGAGCCGCCCGTATGTCCCGAGCCAGCCTCTGCCAAAGCAGTCAAGATAAGTCGACGGATATGTCTTGCTTTTTCTTCCAATGAAGTCATACCAATAAACCAATTAAGTCCTTAACGATGAACACCAAACAGACGAAAGCGTAAACCAGTTTCAACAGCGTGCCCACCATAAAACCGACAAAAGATCCGAATGCGGCCCGCCAGGCTTCTTTGTTAGGCGTCTTGGCGATTCTTTCACCAAAATAGGCGCCAAAGAAAGGTCCAGCCAAAATGACGATGAAGGCAGCATTGAAAAACAGCGTGAGCGTCAGTCCCACCAAAAGGCCTATAGTACTCCCCCACATGCCTGACTTCGAGCCACCAAATTTCTTGGTTCCCCAGACGGGCACTATGTAATCCAAGGTGAAAATCACCGCAGCAATTACGCCCATGACGACAAGGAAGGTGACCGAGTGCTCAACCCCTTGGACAAACGATACGGCCAACACACTCAAATAGCTGAAAGGCGGTCCGGCAATGCCTGGAACTATGGCACCGACGATACCGACAATGGCCAAACAGATGGCCGCTGCAATGAAAACGACATTCATTTGACAGTGTTTTAGAAGGCGAAAATACACAAAAAACGGGAACACGTCCCCATTTCAGGATAAAAATGCTTTTTTACCCAATAATTTTGATTTTTGTGAAATCAGTCTTACATTTGCACGATAAAACCTCCACCGCATGAAGAGACTTCTACTCCTTATAACACTAATCCTCTCAACTTCAAGCATTTTCGCCTACGACATCATCCATCCCATTGGAGGCCGTGCCGCTGCCATGGGAGGCTCGTCGGTGGCCTCGCAGGGCCTTTGGGCGATGCAAAACAACCCTGCTGGAATGGCCAATTTGGACAAAATCAGTCTTGGCCTTTATTATGAAAACCACTGGATGCTGCCCGAGACGGCTTACAAATGCGGTGCCTTTGCCCTGCCCACCAAGTTCGGCACTTTGGGACTGAGCTTCAACCAGTTCGGCTCATCGAAATACAACGAAAACAAGTTTGGATTGGCCTACGCCAAGGACTTCGGGCGTTACTTGCAAATCGGCCTGCAACTCGACTACCTCCTACTCAAAATCGGCAACGACTACGGTAAATTCAACGCCGTCACCTTTGAGTTGGGCATACAATCGCATGTCACCGACAAACTGACCTTGGGCACCTACATCTTCAACCCTGTCAACTTTAGTTTTGAGCAGACCCTCAACCATGAGAAGCTGCCCATCGTATTCCGTTTCGGCATGGCCTACCAGTTCACCAAGGACTTCGTCGGCCAATGCGAGATTGAGAAAAACACAGACCTTGAAGGTGTCAGCCTGCGCGCTGGGTTGGAATATGAGGCAGTTAAGAACCTATACATCCGCGCTGGCGTGCAGACCAACCCGGGCATCCTGAGCTTTGGTGTCGGCTATGGCATCCGCTTCGCACAAATCAACGTGGCGGCACAACTCCACAATGAGTTGGGAGCCTCCGTACAGATTGGCATGATCTTCAGCATCGGCAAATGATATGAAACGATTGGTTCTCATCATAGTATCCCTGTTCATCGTATCTTTTGCGAAAGCGCAAATCGCCATTGATACGCTCAGCACCGAGGCCTTGAACAACCTGCTCATCGAACAGGTGGAACGACTGGCCGAAGATGGCGACGAAGACGCTGATTATGAAGACCTTTTGGAAAACTACATCTTCCTCAGTGAGAATCCCGTCAACCTCAACAGCGAGGAGACCATGCGTCTAGTGGAACTCCATCTAATCAGCGTGTTCCAATACGAGGAATTGCAGAAATACCGTCGCTTTTACGGCGACTTCATGTTTCTCGACGAGTTGGAGATGGTGGAAGGCCTCGACGAGCAGACCGTGGCTATCATCAAGCCCGTGGTTTGCATAGGGAAAGACGAAAGCAAGGACAAAATCACTCTCAACAAAATGGCGCGCTACGGCAAGCATCAGTTGGTGAGTCGCTACGAGCAAGTCCTTGAACAGCAGCAAGGTTATGCACCTATTGACGATTCAGCGCTCTTAGCCAAGCCCAACTCACGCTATCTCGGCAGACCACAGAAACTCCAATTCAAATACACCTATAATTACAGGAACAAGATTCGTGCTGGTTTCACTTTGGAGAAAGACGCTGGCGAGATGTTCTTCACCGACAAGGTGAGTGATACTATCCAAAAACTCCTGGGCAACCAATACTATCGCGGCTTCGACTTCATCGGTTTCCACCTCTATGCCAAGGACTTGGGTATCGTGAAGGCCGCCGTGTTGGGCGACTACCAACTGGCATTCGGACAAGGCTTGACGCTGTGGTCGGGCATGAGCTTCGGCAAGGCGGGAGCGGGCAGCAGCGTGATGAAACAAGGCCGTGGCATCACACCCAAAGGCTCGGCCAGCGAATATGCGTTCATGCGTGGTGCTGCCGTCACTCTTGGTGCAGGAGCTTTCAGTGGTACCATCTTCTATTCCAATCGGTTGGTCGACGCCAACATCAGCGTGACCGACACCTTGGAAAGTGAAGCCGAATTCGTCAGCAGCCTGCAAGAAACGGGCTACCACCGCACCATAGGTGAGTTGCAAGATCGCCATGCCATTCGCCAACAGATTGTGGGTGGCCATCTGACCTTCGCCATCGCCCATTTCGAGGTCGGCTACACCGCCCACCACACTTGGCTCAGCGTGCCTCTCGAACTCAAGCCAAGCCATTACAATCAGTTTTATTTCCAAGGCAACCAACTCACCAACCAAGGCTTAGATTTCAAGTATGTCAAAGGGAAATATGCAGTTTTTGGCGAAGTTGCAATGAGTATGAACTATGATAGTACGGCCCTTCGACCCTTCGACGGGCTCTGGGCTCAGGGACCTGCTTTTGCTGGCTTGGTGGGATTGACCGTAAAACCCGCAGGATATCTGAACTTCACCATCATGTACCGAGACTACGGCAAGGCCTATCAAAATCTCTATTCCAACGCCTTTGGCGAAGGCAGCCGCAACCAAGGACAACGCGGTATCTATCTCGGCATGGAGGTCGCCCCCGCGCCCTATTGGAATCTCCTTGCCTACGTCGACCAATTCCAGTTCACCTGGCTGACCTCACAAGTCAACGCACCGAGCCGTGGCCACGACTATTACTTACGTGTCAGCCACAGCTTCAACCGCCGCACGCAAGCCTATTTGCAATTCCGCTCCAAGACCAAGATGAAGAACTCGACTGATGCTTTTGTCTTCAGCCACTACCCCATCTTCTACACGAAAAACGCTGTGCGTTTCAACATTAACTATCAACTTGGCTGGGACATCCATTGCGCCAACAAGGCCGAATACGCCCATTACCGCAACGACGACGGCAGCAACGAGCACGGCTATTTCCTCTGCCAAGACATCGCCTACAAGCCTGAGAACAAGCCTTATAGCCTCACTTTCCGCTACGCCATCTTCGACGCCAAGGACTACAACGCCCGTATCTACGCCTACGAAAACGACGTGCTGTATTCCTTCAGCGTGCCTGCCCTATATGGCAAAGGCATGAGGGTCTATCTTTTAGGAAAGGTGAAATTGTTCAACGCCTTGACGCTTTACGCCCGCATCGGACGTACCATTTACAGCGACCACGACGAAATCGGCAGCGGGCTGACGCTGATTGAAGGGAATCATAAGACGGATTTGAAGGTGGAGGCGATTTGGAAACTATAAATCATTCCACAACAACCCTTTCAATTTGCTGATTATCAGCAATGTTTATCACCAAGGTATAAACCCCACGGCCCAAACCCTGCGTGGAAATGACAAAAGCCTGCGTATTTGAAGCACCGGAAAGCACCAAGCGACCCATCATGTCGTACAGCCTAATGGAAGCATCGCCCGCCGCTTCAAAGCGGATGTTGATGCGATCCTTGGCAGGATTGGGGAAGACTTCAACAAATCGAGTCGGCCCTTCGACGAGCTCAGGGGCCTCGATGCCCCAAGTGCCACATGCGGCATTGATTTCACTATCCAAATAGTTAATGCGGTTGTCAAGCCACCAACGCATGTAGTCCAACTGGCCCTCGTCAACGGTAAAGCCAGGCCAAGCCTCATGCTCACGCTCGTAGACGCCGCTCTCAACCAATTCATCGTATTGATTCTGAATCATCTCCATGATATGATCAGTGGTCAAGATGTCGGTGCGCAAGGCATTGTAACGCGTCTTTGCCGAAGCCACGAAGCCATAGTCGTTACAGTCCTGCGTCAAGCGGTCGTAGAAACCATTGCTCTTCAAGCCAGCCGTGTTGTAGGTCTTGTTACCTTCGGTGTCCAAGCCCCAGATGGCATCCAAGTCCCAGGGTAGGTACATATAAGTGCTCGACTTCTTGTAACGCGCCACAAACAAATTGCGCCCCATGTTGTCCATAGCCATCAAACTATTGATAAATAAATAGTAATCAACAGCATTGTCCTTGTCGAACTGGGCGGCATACTGCGAATAGAACACATTGTAGGAGGCATTGATTACAAAATTGGTGAAGCTGTAGAGATGGTCCCAGTTGATGGCGGTGTCGCTCTCGTTGGGATACACCCACTCGTAGTTGTCCCATGTATCCAAAGTATTGTCGTAGGCTGGCAAGGTGTCAAACGTCGGAGCGCCCGGACCATTGCCTTTGTACAGCACTCCCCTGATGTCTCCATTGTATTTGCGCAGGCCGAGTTGCTTGCGGTCCATGCGCTCGGTCAAGGCATAGACACCCTTGTATTCCTCATTGACAAACACATCGGCATACACCATACGGATGCCTGGCCGTGCGTCAGGCTCGTTTTCGAGATAAGGCAGCTGATACATCTCCATCCACAATTCGTTGGCCACTTTGTCGCGAAGGCGGAGCGGCTGTGCCCACATGGCCTCCAGGTTCCAGTCGTCGTCGCTGCGCAGCCCAAGGAATGTGGTGTCGGCCATCTCGGCACCCGTCTCGTCGGCCCAAAGCTCCACACGGTACGATTTCTTGTCGTACTGCTGCGACGAAGTGCCCCTGATCTTGAATCCGGCATGCATCGTAATCACGTTGCCGTCGGCATCGGCCACATTGATGATGCCATGCACGGCAGGCGAGTTGACAATCGGGCCATCGGTGGTGATGGTAATCAACGGCATCTCACTGCGATAACAGGTGTATTTTTCTCCTCTAACCTCTACAGTTTCCTTGAAAGGCTTCATGCCCTCAGGCAGCCTGCCCGTCGCCACCACAATCTTCTTCTCATGGTCGACACCGTAGGACTGCGCCGACATCACCATAGTCAAAAGCACCAAAACAATTATCAAAAACGGTTTCTTCAAATTTAAAGATTTCATACTTTTTTCAACTACAGATTTTACAGATTATACAGATGCTTTTTCGAGGCCGAATTTTGCAACTTCGTTGCAGATGGATACAGATGTCATTCAGCATTCAATCAATTCGTACTACCTCCATAATCCCCTCAATGGCTTTCAGCCTGACAATCAGTTGCTCCAAGGCATCCACATCCGAGATTTGAAGCACGATCTTACCTTCAAAAAAGCCTTCCTTGTCGGAGTTGAGGACGATGTTTTTCATGTTCACCTCCAAATCATCAGAAATGACCTTGGTGATCTTTCCGAGCAGGCCCATCACATCACGGCCATAGATACGGATGGTGGCCTGCGAACCTTGGTTCTCGATGCCATTCCATTTCACGTTGATGATGCGGTAGCCATAACGCTGCTGCATACTCTTGGCATTGGGACAGTTGGTACGGTGTATGCTGATGGTGCCGTCGCTGGTGACGAAACCGAACACACGGTCGCCTGGGATGGGATTGCAGCACTTGGCCAACTTATAAGTTACATTGTCGATGTCCTCACCGATGGAAAGCGACTCTTCTGTTTCGATGGGCTGCTCTTTTTTCGATGTTCCAATCGTCTCAGGCACAGCCTTTTCCATTTTCTCCGCATTCTCTCCGAACTTGGCAGTCAAGAAGCGTTTCACGTCGGCGATGTCGATTTTCTCAGTGGAAATCTGATGATAGAGCTGCAGCGAGTTTTCCAATTTGAACTCTTTCACGAGCATGTCGACCACAGTCTCGGAGAAAGGCAGTTTCCAGTTTTTCAGTCGGCGCTGCAACATGCCTTTGCCCAGTTCCGATTCCTTCAGTTCTTCCTCCTTCAGATAGCGCCTGATCTTGTTTTTGGCCTTCTCGGTGACCACCACATTGAGCCAGTCGGCACGCGGCGACTGTTTCTTGCTCGTGATGATTTCCACCTTGTCGCCATTGGTCAGCACGTGCCTGATGGGTACCATGTGCCCGTTGACGCGCGCTCCGTTGCAGGTCTCGCCCACACGCGTATGCACCTCATAGGCAAAGTCGAGCACTGTGGAGCCGATGGGCAACTGCTTCAAGTCACCTTCGGGAGTGAAAATGAAGATTTTATCCGATTTGTAAATCTTCCTGTATGAGTTCTCAAACGACACCAAGCCAGGGTTTTCCAGCACCTCGCGCACGTTGAGCAGCCACTCCTCAGAGGTTTGTTTCTCTCCTTTATATAGATAATGCGCCGCCTGTCCCGTCTCGGCGATATCGTCCATTCGGGTGGTACGGATCTGAACCTCAAACCACAATTTGTCATCGTATTTCACCGTGGTATGCAGCGACTCATAACCCGAGGCCTTGGGCTTGGTGATCCAATCACGAAGACGTTCGGGCATGGGGTCATAGATGTTGGTGATCGCCGAATACACGCTCCAACAGCACTCCTGCTCGTCCTTCAAGGCGCAGCGGATAATAACACGCGCCGCCATCAGGTCGTAGACTTCCTCAAAAGGCACATTTTGGGCGCGCATCTTGGCATAGATGGAAGGAATGGATTTCAAACGCCACTTCACGGAATAGGCAAACTTGTGTTTCCCGTTTCTCTTGGTGCGCTCCAGCTCGGCATCAATGCCCTCGGAGATGCGGGCGATGAACTTCTCGGCGGTCTGCCTACGGGCCTCCTTACTCGCCTCAATCTTGGCTTCAATCTCATGGAAGATCTCCGGGTTCTCGTAAAGCATCAGTTTCTCCTCGAGTTCAGCCTTCAACTTATACAATCCCAGTCGGTGGACGATAGGGATATAGATGTATTTGATCTCGTGAAAATACTTCGACAGTCGGTCGGCATCCACATCGTTTTGGTTGCGCACGTCGTACACACGGTGCACAATCTTAAGCAACACCGACCGCATGTCGTCGATCAGTGAGAGGAACAGCACCTGGAAGTTGTCGGAGTTATAGGCCACTTTCTCGGTGTCGAGCTTCGAAATCTCGCTGAAGTCTTCGAGGATGATGGCCACAGTCTTGCCAAACTTCTGCTCCAGTTCCTTGAAGCTTACCCCCTCTTTGTAATCGATGCCATGCAGAAACGATGCCACCACCGAAATATAGCCCAAACCCACCTCCAGCACGGCACTGCGGCCCATCTCGATAAGGTGAAACATATAGGCCTTGCCCGACACGAGGTAACGCCCGTCGTAATGCTCCAAGCAGTACTGGTAAGCTTTGTCGATCAAAGCCAGATGCTCGGGCGCGTTGACGAAGGGGTGGATGTCGTCAAGCATGCCTTCGTAGGCCTGCTGGATGCGTAATATCTCCAATGAAGTGTAACCGGCCATATCAATCAGTTATCTTAACCGTCAGCTGATGGGCAAGCAGGATATCGTAATACGGCTTCAGTTCTTCGAAGCTGCCGTGCATGACGGCACATTTGCCTTTGTAGTGCGTGATCCAGGCACAGGTCTCGGCCTGCTCGCGTGTATGGTGGCACACCTTCATCAAGGTGTCGATAACGTATTCAAAGGTATTCACATCGTCGTTGATGAGCAGCAAACTCTTCTCATTCTCAACAAGTTCCTCTTCCAATACTTCAATATCTTCCTGTTCCTTGTTCATTGCCTCAAGTTAACATTATTCCGTACTTCATCCCAAACTTGACACAGAATTATTACGGATTTTTCGGGGTAAAATTACACATTATTTCCTAAACAAGACGGGAAAATCGCTTCAAAATCTTTTTTTTCCTACTTTTGCCCCCGCAAACCTCAACCTCTTGCAATGCAGAATCGCTTTATCAAGAATATCATCTTCCTATTGTTTCTCAACCTATTGGTGAAGCCATTCTGGATTCTCGGCATCGACCGCGAAGTGCAAAACCTGCTTGGCGACGCCTCCTATGGCACCTATCAGGCGCTCTTCAATTTCTCCTACCTCTTCTATATCCTCCTCGACCTCGGCATCACCAACTTCAACAGCCGCGCGGTCGCGCAGGATCCCAAGAACCTCTCCAAACACTTCGGAGGTCTCACCGAGATCAAGTTCATCCTT
Source organism: uncultured Bacteroidia bacterium (assembly GCA_902794155.1). Taxonomy (GTDB): domain Bacteria; phylum Bacteroidota; class Bacteroidia; order Bacteroidales; family F082; genus Limimorpha. The sequence continues at coordinate 294 of CADBGN010000044.1, read as the reverse complement.
GGACTACTCTATGCCGCTGTCATCTTCGTGGTCGGCTACTTCTGCGGCTACAATGAAGGCCTGAAACTCAAGCTGTTGTTCTGGTGTGGCCTTAACCAAATCCTGCTTTCATTTATCCTCTACCTCAGGTCGAACATTCAAGGCCTACTGCTGTTCAAGCAGGACAGCATTTTGAGCGTCTTCGACCGCGTGCTAGCCATCGTCCTGATGTGCCTCATCTTGTGGAGCGGATGGTTCCCCACGGAGAAGTTCAATGTCATCTGGTACCTGCAAGCCCAGACGGTGGCATATATT
>CADBGN010000043.1 GCA_902794155.1 uncultured Bacteroidia bacterium | reverse complement strand
ATCCATATCACCGAGCAGCTGCCGCAAAACCCCGAGGTGGCTTTCACTGCCGCCATCGACGTGGAACGTCGTCAGCGCATCGCCAACAACCACAGCGCCACCCACCTGATGCACGCTGCCTTGAGGCAGGTGCTGGGTAGCCACGTGGAGCAGAAGGGCTCGTTGGTCGACGACCAGCGTCTGCGCTTCGACTTCAGCCACTTCGCCAAGATGACGCCCGAGGAGATCCAAAAGGTGGAGAAGATCGTCAACCAGAAGATCCGTGAGAACATCCCGAACGTGACCTACGCCGAGATCCCGATCGACGAGGCCAAGGCCATGGGTGCCACGGCTTTGTTTGGCGAGAAATACGGCGACAAAGTGCGCGTGGTGGTCTTCGACAAGGACTACTCCATGGAGCTCTGCGGTGGCTGCCACACCAGCGCCACGGGCAACATCGGCATGTTCAAGATCATCAGTGAAGGCGCCATCGCTGCGGGCATCCGCCGTATCGAGGCCATCACCGGCGAAGCCGTGGAGCAATACCTCGACGAGCAGCTCGACCTCATCGGTCGTCTGCGCGAGTGCGTCAAGTCGCCCGACCTGGTGAAGGCCGTCACCTCGCTCAACGAGCAGAACTCCGCCTTGAAGAAAGAGGTGGAGCACCTGATGCAAGAGAAAGCTCAAGCTATGGCCGAGAGGCTGCATGAGAAGGCCCTCGACCACGAAGGCTACAAACTCATCATGGAGACCCTGCCTTGTGGCGGCGATCAGCTGCGCAACATCGCTTTGATGCTAAAGCAGATGAACGAGAGCACCATCGCCATCCTCGGCTCCGTGGCCGAAGGCAAGCCTTCGCTCTGCCTGTTGCTGCCCGAGGCCTTTGCCGACGCCAAGGGTCTGGATGCCACCAAGCTCATCCGTGAGGTGGCCAAGGAGATCCAAGGCGGTGGCGGCGGACAGAAGACCCTCTGTGTGGCCGGTGGCCGCAATGCCGATGGACTGCCGAAGGCGATGCAGATGTTGAGAGAAAGGATTTAAAACTAATAACCATTCAACCTTAATACCATGACAAAGAAACTCATTTTGGCAGCCTTCGTCGCTGCGATGGCACTCACCTCATGCCACAAAGACCCCACTCCGACTCCAGACCCCGCGCAAAATGCGAAGCGATTGGCCAGGGAGGATATCACAACTTCGAGCGCGACGCTCACCCTAAACTCGTCTGCTGACTACATCTGGTTGGAAAACGGTAACCTGAAGCGCGTTTGCGACACGATATTCATGCCCATGTCAGCCATCATAACCCAAGAAAAGATGGTATACGAAGGCGACAACATCGTGAAAGTCGAAGAAGAAAGCGGCAAATGGTCGCATCACTTCACCTACGAAAACGGGCTGATAGTGAGCTTCCTCAACATTCACCAGGGCGACACGGCTATTTGGGGTAGTGCTTCTTACAATACCGACGGCCTTGTGGAGGAGATCCTGTGTCACGCCGGCGCAAAAACGACCAAGTGGCACCTGACTTGGGTGGATGGCGACGCCACACAGGTGGTGGAAGAGATACTGGCGCCTGAAGACATGGTCGGCACCCATACTTACACCTACGAGTACGACGACAGACCTTGTGTTTATACCGGCTTCCCCATGGCCTATTCCATCTTCGACGGCGACGGCATCCGCGTGGCCACACGCCAATCGAAGCACAACAGAATCAGAGAAGGTTACACCTACTACTACGACCTCGACAACGGCCTGTTGATTTCCGCCGCTGCGGAGAACGACTCCGTGTCATACCACTACATCGATCTGATGATGGAATAAGGATTCGCTTACAGAACGCGACCTATACGTAATGACAAAAGCCGCCGTGAGGGTGACCCCTCGCGGCGGCTTTCTCTTTTTATAAATGCTCTAGCAGCCATGTCATGCCGTCGCCGGGCCCGCGCGCCCACCCCTGTCAGTCTTTGGCGTTCCCGCACACGGTGTCCGTTGTTCTCACCTTCGTTCTAAACGACACACTCCCACCCCACGCCCTCATGGCGGACAAGGATCCGCCATCCCTTACACCGCCAGAGGACTACATCCCTCGTCGTCGCTTCGCGTCATCGCGAGGCCTCATTCCGTGAAAACGGAAGAAGCGATCCATTTATGACAGATTTATGTAAGATTTATTTCCTAAAAACATTTCATTTCCAATCACTTACCCGACAGCAAACGACAACAAACGACTACAGTCGACTACAATCGTTTGTTCAACGGCTTAGTCTTGACAGACATTGCATCTTTGCGACACAATTACAAAAACATAGAAAATGGAAGAGTTACAACAAGGAGCGTTTGGGGCTATCTACACCCAATTCGAGAGCCAACCGAAAGAAGCCATGACCCACCTATGCAATATAAAAGACGGAGAATGTCCAAAAGCCTTCTATCGTGAAGATGTCGGATTTGTTGATTTCGTTTGGGGAAAGCCCAACGACAAAACCTCTGGCAAAGGTGGCTTCGGACTATCGCACATTCTTACAGACCACGGCAACGAAATCAAGGATTTCAATATCGACCCAATCGATTTCATCCTGATGATAATGAATTTCGGCAAACTAAACACAGAAGGAAAGAAAAACAGGATTTACCTTGAAGGGAAAGAGTTTAGGCTGATTGTCACCACAGAATGGTATGGAAAGTCGAAACAACTGCTACTTACGGCATTCGACCTACGCCCCATATCAAGAAAAAATCCGCAGCGGGCAAAAGAAATGAAAAAAGCCCCTAAAAGATAGGAGCTTTTATTCTTTGTCGTTATCTCCGCAAGGATACTCGTAGGATCGATTTTACAGCCAGCCCTGTTTACCGGCCAACGACACTGCAAAATTACAACTTTTCCATAAACCTGCAAGGGAATGGAGAAAATTCTATTACAACGAATTGTCATTATTTGTTTGTTTTACACGAATTACCGTTAATGTACCACGAATTGTCATTAATTGTTTTGGGGGATATTGCATCAGGGTGCGGATGGTTTCAACAGCCATGTCATGCCGACGCGGATAGGTGTGGTGGCGGGCATCTATGGCTGCGGCAGAATTCAGCAGCCATGTCATGCCCACGCTGGCGTGTGCGACGGCAAGGGATCTATGGCTGCGGCACATAGGAATCCTTCCGTCTTTATTATGAAAACCCGACATTGCATATCGGGGTGTGGTAGGGTCGTCCTTTCAGGACTTTGGCTTGCCAGAGAGAGCCTACCGGGGTGCTGCCGCAGGTCGCGACCAACGGTAAAGGGAGTTTAGCCCCTTCGGGGCTGGGCTGACGCACACTATGCACTCATGGAAAGTCTATGCTCCAGCCCCTTGCCATCATCGCGGGCGCAGACCCGCGATCTCCTGAGCCACGAGGCGCATTTTAAACGAGACTAATCCAACGACTCGGGCGCATCTTCAGATTCATCGTCCCTTTCTTGTTTAGGGCGAGTCAAGTCTTTAAAGATGTCGAGGAATGAGTTCTTGTTATAGAAATATCCTTCGTCTTCCTTTAGTTTTTCAGCCAATACGGATAGTCCGTAGTTGATGTACTTCTCCATCGTGAGCATCAGCATGTTCACTGTTTCATTTACCGTCCGTTGGCCTTTGTCGAGAGCAATCCAATCTATATCAGGTGTTCGAGCAACGAGGGAGAGAAACATGTATTCCCTAAGTTTTGGATATGCCTTTCTCCCTTTCTTTGAATCCAAGTTGCCCCAATACTGGATGGGCTGACCACAATCTTTTATGTCAGCATAATCGCCAAAAGGCTTTTGTCTTTTTGAATACAAACCGATGAAATAGGCCATAATAAGCACTTCGTAAGCTGCTCCCAGTATTTTGCCCTTAGCGTCAGAGACGGCATTGGTTCCAACACCAAAATCAGCAAGCGGCTTAATCACTTCGCTTTCATAATGCTTTTCGTATGACGGGGTTTTTCTTCCCCACACATCGTAAATGTCTTCACGGTATTTGTTGTTGCTACTAATTGGCATGGCTTTAGTTTTAGATGGATTCAACATAGGTTTGGATGGTGGACAGGTCTTTTTCATCAAAAGGCCGTGCTTTTTCGATGCGGTATTTCTTTGCCTCAATCTCACTTAGACGCAGTTTGTCCAAAGTGGAATTTCCATCAGAGTCTTCAACAAGGAAACTCTTGGTGACGATTATGGTCTGTTTGTTGATTCCTGCAATCACACCGAAAAAGTCACTTTCCTTTGCAGCCGTAAACGATGAAGTAGGAGCATCGAAGATCAAGGGATAATCGTTTTCGTGCTTGACGGTAGTCAATTTAGCCACGGCAAACAGCAACGACATGTACATTGTAGTCTTCAAGGCTGTGTTGGCGTTGTATATGCGCGAGCCGTCTGTATCTATCAGAATAATCTCAGCACTTGAATTCGGCTTTTCGACGATTTGCGCATAGCCCCTGAAATCGCCTTTGTTCAAGAGCGCAAGATAGTCATTGGTGACCGCTTCAAGTTGATCCAAGAAATCTCTCTTGTTCTTTTTCTTTGCCGACACAAACGAATCAAGTATTCTCCTGATGGCCTGGCTTGTTCTGCTATACATTGCAGCAGAAGAGTCTTCCGAAATCTTTGAGAACTGTGTGCGATAGTCTTCCAAAGTGTCGTTGTGCTTCTTGATTTGTGCATCCAAAATATCGGAACGGCGTTCTGCATCAGACCTCGCCTTCCACCATTCAGATATGTTGTTGTATGCGGAAACAAGCTCATCCTCTGAAAGTCCGTCTGTTTGGGCAAGAATCTGCTTTTTCTTCTCTTCAGCTTGTTCGATATTTGAAGACAGGCTGTCGATGATGTCGTGCTTTTTCAAATTCTCCCGTATTCCATTGTCAATAAAACCATTCAATCTATTCAGGAACTTCATGTTGTTGTGAAGAACCGAGTATCTGTCATATAGTTCCTTGATGAAAGCATTTTTGAACAACGGTTCAACCTCTACTTCTTTTTCTTCTTCACTTTCCAAAGAGGCTAAATAAGTTTCAAGACGTTTTTTCATGAAGAGATAAGGCTCAGAGCCTTTAGGTGCAGGACGACCACAAATCTTGCAAAACTCTTCATCAAGCATTTCGCGCATGGTGTTCTCATCGGGAATATTAATCGCCAAAGGAACATGGCCGTGACTCAAATCCCTGTTAATTTGGGCAATGACCTTTTTAGCACCAACTTCTTGGTCGTACTTGCTTTGCTGTTTCCTTTGTTCTTTATCGAGACGACCAACCAAATCCCTGTATTCTTCGGCGACGGATTCATAACCCATGAGTATCCACATGTCATCCAGCAAGCGGAAGGTGTAGTTCTCATTAAGTTCTCTTTGGACCTGCTCTTTTTGTGCTTTTAGGCTTGCCAGCCTTGAATTGGTATCAACCAACAGACTTGATGCCTCTTTGTTCTTTTCAAGGTCTTCCAATAAGGTTTGAAAATTGATGGCTTCATCCCTTTTGTTCCGAAGTTCGGTTTCCAATTCGCCAATTTGCTTTTCTTCACTAGTAATCAAGTTGCGCAATCGTTGTGCCTCACTAGAATTTTTCCTGTCCGCTCTAATGGCATTGTCGGTGGCTTTTTCCGCCCAAGCTTTTGAGTTTTCCATAAAAGACAGATAGGGGTCAAAATCACGGATTTGGCTGAATGTTTCAACAAGATAGCTCATGGCCTCATCATTCTTGAAAATGTCCAAGTTCTGTTCGCCCTTAAACAAGCAATACTTTCTGATAGAAGTCGGGAAATCCCTTTCAAATAGTCGAGTGGCAATTTCACCGGTTTTTAAGTCTTTTTCCACTCCTTGTTGTATGTACAAATCGTAGGAAAAATTGGAAGTGGAAATTTCACCGCTGAGGCTTTTGGTGAATTTGAAGGATTTTTGAATTAGCCTTTCGCTCCCATCATTTACATAAGTCATTGAAACCCTGACATAATCCGATTCAGAATCCATAAGTTCAGAGATTCTCTTCTTGGAGATGTATTTGTTGTCAGCTTTTGGCAAAGAGCCAACGGTATCAAACAGCCATTCAATAGCTTCAAACAAAGTTGTCTTTCCGTCACCGTTTGAGCCTATTATTAGCGTCAAACCGTTGCCAATACCAATAGAGCTTTCTTTATAATAACTCCTGAAATTCTCTATAGTTATGTTTTTGATAATCATGCTAACAAATTGTCATTTAGATATTTGAAAATAGTTTGATACACGCGCTTTTGTTCGCTTGGGTCATCAGAGCCATTCAACTCAACGATGATTTTGGCGACGGCTGAAACGATTGCATTGTTTGAGTTAATCGCTTCATATACACCTTCGTCATAGTCTTTTCGGGTGTATTCGTATAGTTCTTGCAGCTTGGGGTCGTCCAAGACCATTAGTAACATTTTGTCTTTCTGTGTCATAATATATGATCATTATTGTACATATTCAAACCGTAGTGTTCCATGACAGATTTCAATTCAATTTGGGAAAAAGACGGGTTTTCTGACAGTAACGAGAAATTCTTTACTCGCATAAGCTCTCCTTTCAGCAAAGCCCTTTCCATCCTGAAACTGTCAGAACCTGGATTCACTTCGGGAGCGACAACAAGGTCGTGTATTTCGGCCATGAATTTGTCTGGGTGCTTCCGCAAGATACGACCTCTACGTTGGATGAATTGTCGCGGGTTGCCCGTGCTTGCACAAAAGATGGCCAATTCGCTTCTTGGGACATCTACACCTTCATCAAGGCATTTCATCGAAGTCAGCACTTGCAATTTACCTGAAGCAAAATCACTCAAGACCTTATCCCTGTCTTTCTGTCCTGAGACAAACTTTTTAACCGTGATAAACCTGTCTAATTTCATCACCGCTTCTGTATAATCGTCTATTAAGCGGTCGGAAACAATATCGTCGGCCACTTGGTCTGTACTGTCGAAAACATCCGAATCGGCAATGTAATCGGGCTTTGTTCCTTCAGGGACATAGACAAGAGAGTATTTTAAGTTACCTTTCTTCTGGTATCGTTCATGGATGATTTGATTGAATGCCGTTAATTTGTTGGCTGCCTTATGAACAATACGCTTGCGAGCCAACAACATACTCATCAAAATATCATCTTTGTTGTCAAACGAGCATGTATTGAAATTGAAATACTTTGAAATCTTCAATGACAGTTCCACATATTTCTCAAACTCATCATCAGTCAATCTAACATGGTGAGGATAGTAGAAGTAACGGCAAAGAACGCCATTCTCAATGGCTTCTTCCATTGAATACTCGTATGTATATTGTTTCTCAGCACCAAAGAATCTAAACAGCTTCCTGTTTGTGTCATCATCAAATTGCCGTTCTGGGGTTGCCGAAAGCCCAATGCGGCGCAGATACTTGATGTCGCCTATGCGTTTCATAATCGTTGGCGAACCCATATTGTGAGCTTCATCGGCAATCAATAAGACTTTTGACTTTTCAAAACCATTCAGAATATCAAAGACATTACCCCTTGTGAAAGATGCGTATGTGGAAATGATGATAAAGTTTTGCGATGACTCTTTTGCTTTTTTGTACTCCTCAGCCATTTGAAGACGTTCTATCCTTGAACGCCATTCAGAGTTTTTGGAGTATACCTTGATGACATTGGAGAAATGGAACTTTTCACATTCCTGTTCCCATTGATTTACAAGGGTGATGGTAGGCACAAGAATGATAGCCTTATAATAACCATTCCGTTTGTATATCTCCAACAGGCAGTTCAACGAAGTAATAGTCTTTCCCGTTCCGGTTGCCATAGCAAAAAGCCCTTTTTGGTTATTGGCTTTCCAGTTTTCAAAGGCTTGATTTTGATAATCTCTTGGACCAGTTGGATATGGAAAACAAGGCTCAATTTCTTGTGTTATAACGGCTTCTCTCTTCTCTATTTTTTCTTCTTTCAATTTGTCAATGGCCGCAGAAACTCTTTGCCTGGCTTTTTCCAGTGCGTGCTTCACAGAGGATGGCAAATCTTTCTCTTTGGTGTGCCGTTCGATCAACTTGTATTCGTCTTCAAGCAATGCGGTTAAAGATTTGTCCTTGAAACCGTCTATGAGTTGTGTCCTCACTTGCTCTGTCGTCATATAGACAACCGATTCATCTTTACCATTAAAGACTGTTTCAAAGTCTTCTTTAATGTCTCTTGCCTTTTCAGCCTCAATGTTTCCATCCCATTCACATGACACGGTAAGGCTCTCAATGTTATCTACCAACGCCGTCCGAGAGAAGTTGCATGAACCATCAAACGCCACATAGTCCTCTCTGTCGCCAAAAACACCAGTTTTTGTGTGTGAAATGCCAATGCCTTCTTTTGGCGCCACTATTTTCACTTCAAGTCTATTATTTCGAATGAGCCAAGAAAGACATTCAAAGAAATGTGCATCACGTTCCGAGAGGGTGGATTTCAGCTTTTCCAAATCATCAAGGTCGAAAAATGGCAGGTCGTCTAATGTTCCATTGGCAAAAGCGGTTTTGTCTTGTTCAGTCAAGATGTCGTTAATAATAAGCCTCATCCGACCTCCATTATATAGAAAAGACGCAAATCCATCAGCCAGCACATTGATTGCTGATGATGAGAAAAAGCCCAACATCAAATCAAACTGCGTTGCATTGCATAGGCATTCCGAAAAGAAACCTACTGGTTCCCATTGGGTGCGCGATTTGTAGCGGCGGTGTGGCGGATATGTTACATCTTTAAGCATTTATTACTATCTGTTAGATAATTATCTGCTATTTGATTTAGTTTGTCAATAATAACTTTAAAACTATATGGTCTTAATCCTTTAGGATGACTGATCATTTGTCTAATTAAAACATATAACTGATGATTTTTCATTATAAAATCACTTTCCATAATGCAACCTATAGGTGCATTTCCTTGCAACACATACCAAAAAACCATGCCTAATTGGAACATGTCGGATTTTTCATCAATAAATCTATCAAACTGTTTATTATTCTCATCTACCAAATACTTATTCATTGTTTCAGGAGATGTCCAACCACGCGGGCCAATAAATTCTTGTGGAAAATCAATTGACACACTATTGTTTCTTTGTTCCACAAGACCTAAATCACCTATTTTCCATTTCCCTGGTGCAAAATAAAAAAATTGTCTGGTTTAATATCTCTGTGATAATAGCCCAACTCATACAATTCATTTAAAGACTTTGTTAACTCTATACATATCTTTACGCGATCATAAACATCAATTTGATTATTCTCATCCTCCATATATGTCTTCAAATCGCAATCAGCATATTCCATTATGTAAAACCTATGGTAGCTTGTATTTCCATCAATAGTGTTTATTAATACCCCGTCTGATTTAATATCAACGACATATTGAGCCTTTTTGCTTTTACAATCCATTAAAGAATCAATCTCAGCATCAATCCTCTTATTTCCTTTTCGATTCCTTTTACCATTTATATAATACTCTTGTCTATTTATTTTTATTGCCCCCACAGGATCCTCTTCTCCCATATTTTCTTGAGCATTCTCCAAAGCGAACACCCATGAATTTCCTCCTTTATTTCCTTTGCCTTCTCCTAGATAATTCAACCTGAGGTCTATCTTGTCAACATTAATTATATTGTCTTTCTCGTCCAGTGAAAGCTCAGGGAAATTTATCGAACACGATACTTTATTATTTACGCCATAAGCCCCTTTCATGTTTATTTACTTTTGAAGTTTAGAATAATCAAGGATAGAATATATTTCCTTTTGGATATGAGGTATTTCGTCCGTGTTGAATTCGTCTCTTAAATCTTCTAAAAAACGTTCGTACTCCTTATTGTTATCGTCTGATTTGTGCAATAACAATAATTCAAATATGCTTAGCCTGGTTTCTCTAGCTTTTTTTGAATTAGACTGGGCGACACAAGCATACGCATACTTTTGCATTAATTCTATTTCCTCATTCGAAGGACGTATCATATTGTTATCATCAACCCATAATAACAAACCATACTGATAATTCAATAAGTCATCCGAAAGAATATCATTATTCTTGTGAATAAAAGAAAACAATGTAAAGAAATCATTCCTTTGACGATAGCGGGTTTTATTAATAGGGCGAATATCGTTTAATTTGACAATGCGCCTAATAACAATCATGAATTCTTCTTTTATTGCTACTATTTCTTCCTTAGTAAGAGGAGTTATATATAATTCGTCTACTGCTTCTCTTTTATCAAAAAAGCCAACCTTCATATATGCAACTATCTCTTCAATAAGTGTTCTATCGTTCATTCGAGTTTTTGTCTTTGTCGAGAACAAATCCAAAGAAGACACTTCTTCCGTTTCTAATAGTTCTTCCACCAAAAGCAAGAAACTTTTATCTGAATACTGTGCTTTGTTTATTTCAGCACTATTCAAATGCATACCTTGTTTATTAACTAGTGCATAAAAGCTAGCAATGTCTTCACCTTCTGATTCTTTTACATCTGACAATACTGTGACATTTAATTTATATGAATAAAAACCATCTCTGTCTTTTATCTCATTAAATGTACGATTTTCTAAATCCTTAATATCTCCATTTATGAACCGACAGATGGTTTCAGCTCTTTGTTGCCCGTCAACCATTTCTAATATACCATTAGGTCGCTGATAAATAAAAAAGTTCGGCAAAGGGAAACCTTTCTCAATTGAATCAATCAATAATTGCTGATCTTTCTTTCCCCAGATAAAATTCCTTTGATAAGGAGGACGCAAATCCAATTGTCTATCCCTAATCAAATCGTATAATTCTTTGATAGTAAACTCCTTTATTATATAATTCATATCAATGTAGTTTTAGATAAAACAATTAGCACACATTATCTCATCGCCAAGAATTTCCACAAGCGTCGTGCCTTTGTTTTGCTTGCGATTCTCTTCTTGGCGTTTAATTATATCAAGTTTGATTTGCCTAACACGTTCAGGCTTACACAAGTCAGCAAGACTTTCGCCCTGATTCCACGTGTAACCGTCTTTCTCAAACTCCATCGCTTTTACGTATAGGTCTGGATGCTGCTCATACAGCCAAATCCATTCGATTTTCTGTTGGAAGAAACAGAAATAACAGCCTGAGCGGCTTCTACAATAAGTCCCCTTCTTCCCATCCACTTCAAACGGAATCTCTTCATAATATGCAGGGACACCAACACCGCTCTCCCTCAAGATTCTAAAGATATCTTCTTTGACAAGCACATCAGTATTGTCTAGTAATGGGAACTCTTCCAACTTACCTACAGGGTAGTCAGTTGTTTTTAGGTACTCAAATACAACATGATTGAACAACTTGACATCATAATCAAGCAATGCGTTCATCTTCTTTGAATAATAGAAAGCCTTAGACAAAGGTTTGCGCACAATCTCCATAATGTCTTCTTTCATCATTCCATCAGGACAAAGATGGTCATACAAAGCTGTCAATTGTTCCAAGTTTTCATTATGCAAAACCTTGTTTATCACATCAATACTCCAAATATTCCGACGAAAGGGAAAAACCGCTTGAATATTCGGTTTGCTTGAAATATAGCCATCCCGATCCTCATCACCCCTAATGCCGACATACGACACAGCATAATCATCACCTACATATTCTTCGAACTTCTCCAACTTCATCTTCTTAGTGCACCAGCGAGCCTGCGGAGAAGGCAGGAAACCTCCCATGGCTTTTAAGAAATGATGGAAAGGCGTTGACTCAGGACTACCCTCGGCAGCACGTAGCCGTTCTATTTTCCCCAAATAGGCTTCCAAACGATTGATAAGAGTCTCGGTCTCAGTCAACTCGCAGCCAGTATCTGAATTGTAATACTCGATTTTCAAGGTCGGGTACTTCTGCTTCAGATAGATAGCGAGCGCCGCACTATCCTTTCCTCCCGATATGCCTAATATATGCCTTACATTCATACCGTTTCCGCGATTTCTTCTTTAATGAAATCCATTTGTTCTACGAACTTGTGAAATCCAAAATTGTATTGAGATATACGTGGAATATCTTTCCGCTTCATCTTCTTCAAAATCTCATGATACACCTTGACAACCTCTGGCGTATTCTTCTTGTCTTTGGAGATTCCAATACCATCTTTTTGTAGTTTCTGATTCAAAATATAGATACAATTTGTGGTGGCGCAGCACTTCTTGGTATCATTCTCGTAGTAAAGAGGAAGCAGCCAGCACTCGGTTTCATCGAAACAAATGGCAAACAGTATTTTGTTGGAAAATTTATTCCAAACATCCTCACTGATGTCACGTTTCACACGGGCACATACTCTATCATATAGAACTGCATCGGCAACCTTGTGATGATTCTCGTCGTAAATATCCACATCATAATAGGGTTGGATACAGGCATCCGTATCAATCTGAACAACAAGATAATCATTTGCCACCATGATGTTATTGATAACATCGTCAGAACAATGGCTGAGAACTTGCGACCACCCTCCACCATCGTCTTGTTTCTCTTGTCCGTGCGACAATTTGAGTGAAGGTTGAATAGGATTCACTACCACATCGTCACCCAAATACCGGTTGATAATATAAGTAAGCATCTTTATCTCCGACACTCCTTCACAAATCAAAGCAATTGAAGCCATAGCTGTTTCCGTTTAGAAGTTATCAGGGAGTCCACCAATAAAGCCTTTCACCCATGCCTCGGAGAGAGGCATCGTCATATCATCCTTCAGAGTCACCCTGTTCGTCTTAGTATAACCGTCAATATTACGGCGAACAACGAGCAAACGAACATCATCCTCAAAGAGATTCATTCCATCAAGTACCGCTGCATTATGGGTTGTAGCGACAATCTGTTTGTTGTGCTTTCGTGCCAATTCTATCAATCGGCGTGTTACTTCACGGCATAGCTTCGGATTGAATGCCGTGTCAATATTCTCAATGGCAAAGAAACGAGGTGTCTCATCGGATATGACAAGCGTGAGGTAGAAGAGCAGATACAAGAATCCCTCATTTGTGCTACGCTGGTCAAAGGCATTTATGGTATCAGCCAAGTAACTATCTTTGAGTTTTAGATTAAACTCCATAGACAATTGACCAGAAGGAACCTCCATGTCATCAAACCAATCAAGAACCTTGAGGTTTTCTTTAATCTCGTTGATGATCTCTATACCTTCAGGCTGTTGGGACAACTCTTTTATATATGCGAATAAGCCTTCACCATGACGGCCTAAAGGATAGGTACGGTTTGAATCGTCTGCCTTGCGAAGTTTGTTTTCTTCGAGGGAATATATAAGGAACTTGTCTAACGAGTCATTCCCCGTTACCGCCGTCCATCTATTACTTGAGGGATCAAGTGCAATTGTCACCTTAGACCCAAGTCGATTCTCCAATTCTTGAAACAACTCTTGGGCGCTATCACTTTTCGAAAGAGCCTCATCGAATTTAACGCCACATTCCCATCGGGCAGGTTTGGCATTCTTGTTATAAACTATAGGATAATTGGCCACTATGTTTTCGTCAAGTCTTATGGAGACCAATATCGTTTCGTCTTGTTTTTCAGTAAACGCTGGTGTCATCAAACGAGGTTCCACTACACGTATTCCCCTGTTGGCGAAATATTCATAATCCAACTTGTTGGAACTTGCCGCAGCCCCCATGGCAATCCCTTCGAGAATATTCGACTTGCCGCAGCCATTTGCGCCTATCAGAAGATTAAATCTGCCCAGCGGCAAACTTACGTCCACTACAGACTTATAGTTTTTAATCGACACACTATTAATCATATTTTTCCTGTATTTAATTTCTTGTTAAGTATCGCCAACAACGTGCAAACATCAACATTGTTGTCACCAGAAAGAATGTTGTTGATATGTTCTTCCAATTCTAATGCACGTTTTTTGTCTTTCTCGGGTAGAATGTAGGTCTGTGTTCTAACATTGGTTCCTTTATTTGTCACCATATCAAACGAATAGGCATCACTCGTTTCTGAATCGGTCAACCGTTGCGAGATAGATGAATATTTTTCACACTCATGGAACAGATACACCAAATCATCAGCTAGTTTGTCTTCCTGTTCGTCACGAAGAGAGTCAAGACGTTGTTCCAAGATGGTGTAGCAGATTGATTGATACCACTGTGTACGATTGTCATACTCGGTCATGACGTGATGGTAGAACTCGCGTTGTTTGTCTGTCAAAAGATAGGTTTTCACATGGGCTAGCCTTTCGCGCACTTCTATGACATACTCATTGTAATCGCAGGACTGCAAGCCGAATCCATCTACCAACCGTTCCTCAATACGGTCAATCAATCTTGAATAACAAGAACGTAGTTCACGGATGGCACGCTGAATAATAATGCCATACTCTCGGATAAACTCCTCTTGTTTCAACTTTTCCTGATTGAAGCCTAACGCCTCTGGTAGATCTTCAAAGAAAGCCTTTTCTGGGTCTTTCGCTTTGGCGAGCACATCGCGGAACTTCATTGTTGACGCATGGTCGAACTTGCGGGTGTATTTAGTGTAATCATCCAATCGGGCATAGAAAGAGAGGAATGGTTTAATGGTCTCTATGAAGCTATCCTTGGTGATGTTAAACTCATCGCCAAGATTGATGAAACGACGGTACTGGTTAAAGAAACCTAACTTCACCCCATCTACGGCAAACTTCTTCACCTCGAAGTCCTGCGGATGTTTTTGCAACAAGTCGAAAAATTCCATATTCACCTCCGGCATAAACGCGCCTTTTGAGGCATCATAGAGGGCAAAGTCTTGTCTTTTAATAAACAAGTATGTGGGAATCCAAAAGTCCAAAAAGCCTTGTTTCAGTTTGTAAGGCTGAGTTGAAAGAATCTTTATCAACTCTGAAATCTTTCGGGCTTTGTTTTCTGTACTCTTCAAGAAATCTTCACAAGCAGTCCATACAGAAAGGAACCCTTCATTTGCAGGAGCATCTGCAAACTCACCATCTTGATGTAGCCCTGTGTTTTTCAATAGTGAGAAGTATATGGTCTTTTCTGGTGGAAACTTGTCTTCCGGAAATCCAAGATTCTCTTCATTACTATGCTCAATGAGATAGGTCAAATAACTTTTTCTCGCTGCCGTAATGGTACCACTCAATTTATGCTTGTTGAACAGTTCATTGTTCATCACAGGTGTCTCGCTGTATATCTCATCACATACGCTTGACAACAATATGTTGAAATCACGATGAGACTCTACCTTCCGCACTTCACCCTTGAATATCCAAACCACGCGATTTTTATAGGAGAAAAGATTGTCGCTAATAGCTTTGTTCAGCAGATTCTCTTCGTATTCTTTCAGTTTCTGAATTTCCTTGACAGCAACGAGGTCTTCTTTCTTGATAACCTTATCCGTCAAGTAGTTGTATTTCTTAATATTATACAGATGGTCTATGATGTTGTCCGTATCAATGAAGAGGGCAAAAATCAAAGCATGTTCTGAATCCGCGCTAAATCTCTTGACCTCTTCCAACGCATCTTTCCTTGTTGAAAATATCAGTTCTATATAACCGTCAGTATCACCCTTAGGCACCAACTCCGTTGGTTCCTCAAACAGTTTGTAGTCAAAGAAACGGGGTGTGCCTTTTTGATAAAAATGGGCTTTCACAGGAGAAATACGGTGATTGAAGAATACGGTTAGTTCATCCACAAAAGCAACAGGTCGTGAAACCATCAACCCTGCCTCGCGAATCTCAGCCTCCAAGTCGACATCCGTACCTTCAAACAGTATCACACGGTCTTTATAGGCAGCATAGCGAATAATCTTCTTGCTTTCCAGCTTTTCTATTATGTTCTTTGCATCTGGAATGTCCATGGCGAGAGTCGCATATTCCGCAAGCGACTCTTTAGACAATCGGAACCCAGCGACCCCAAAAAGATTGAGCAATCCAATTGCTTTGATGATGTTGATGGCATAAAGCATTTGTTCCTCAGAATCCCAACTCTGTCCTTCCACTCTTTCGATGGAAATCTGCATAGAGCTCCAACTCATTGAGTCAGCATTGGCATCCTTCAAATATGAATAGAAACTGTAATAGACGTAATCGTAAACTTTCTGAAGATTGTATATCTGTTCATCTGTTGAGATAGTACCTAGAGAAGCCAAGAACGTAAACAGAGAACGCTCATTCTGCCCATATCGTTGAATAGCTGTCGTAATGGCGTATGCTGAGAATAAGTCGAGCGGATAGAGTTGCATCGCCGTATCAAAGAGAAAGTCACTGGAAACATAGCCAGTACTTTTTGCCAGTTCATAAAGGGAAATTGCACAAGAGGGAACTTCATTATAATTGTTTCCTTGCATCTGCTTTGCTGCAAGATAAAGCAGTTGTTCTATTGGTTCCACGAAAGTGATTTCCTTGAACCGTCCTTTTACTTTCTTCCACTCATTGACTTGCGTTTCAGTCAATCCCTTGGCATAGGCACTGAAGTTTTGATGCAAAGTGGTCAGCAATAGAATTTGGCGGGATGGAACATTCACAAACTCAGCCAATTTCTGAAGGAAATACAACTCCTTTTCAGGATTGTTCTTTGCAGCGTGCTCCAATACCTTACCAAATTCATCAATGACAATCAGCAAAAACTTGCCTTGTTTTTGGCACTTATTGTAATAAACCTTAAGCTCATCAAGCACACTATTTGTTGTGTCCTCTACATTCAGACTTCGGCGAAGGAGTGTTGATAACTCGGTGTAATCTCCTACAATGTTCATGATTTCAACATCAGAAGTACCGAGAAGATTATTGGCATCCAACAGATAAGGTGTTTTGACTCGTCTTTTCAAATCTGATTCCAAAGCCAAAAGGAAACTAGACTTGCCAGTGCCGTATGAACCAATAATCGTAAAGGAATGGATCCCTGTCTGGAAGTCATTCACAATGCTACTAATAGCTTTTTTGGCATTGGGTGTTACTATGTATTGAGCGCCCTCAGCAAAGCCGTTCTCTATATTAGCGGACAAACTAAACGTTCTTTTCATAGTAGTCATTTAAAACTTGTTCCTTATCCAAATCCTTAGTAAACTGTACCATGCGGATACCGGCGTTGTCACTATAGGACATGTATTCTGAGTAATCCTTTGCCAATTGTTTCAGCATCTCGATAGTCTCATGGTCCTGCATGCAAAACGCAAGGCCAATCTCATCTTGAACGGTTTCGTAGGAAATGGTGTTGTCACCTTCCCTTTCTTTCAGCCTCAACAGAGCATACATAAAGATTTCTTTCTGCACTTTTCTCTTACCTTCTATATTGAAATAATAACCTTTACCTTCGGCATTTTGTCTGATAAGATCAAGGTCAATCAACATGGATGAAAAGTCTTCATTCGACTGTGCTTTACGTGGCAGGGCATAATTCTGAATCAATACGGCAACATCTTTCTTGACAGTATTTTCATTGAAGAGATTCTGCTTACCTGCCTCAATCATATCCAGTTTCACGTAGGTTACCACCTGATCACGTTCAAACTGTGTATGTCCCTTCTGATAATCACAGAAAAACAGATGATAAAGTGTTGCTTCTTGACTGAAAACAAGAGTAAAATGTAGGAGCCAAAGCGTAGCTAGGTCTTCTATATATCGGTCTTTACCATTTTCTTCATTAAACAAATAGTCACCCAACTCAGTTCGCTGATTGCTCTCACAAATTCCGAAAGCTTTAAGCCAATAGCGGATAGATGCCACCATATTCTTTCCAACACCCAAATGAACTACAGCCTCCGGACTGTTAAAGTCCCTCCCCTGCACAACAAAATCGTACCCCTTCTTCAGCCACAACGTCTTGCAAGGAAAAGATTCATGCCCAGAAAACACATATTTTGAATAACTCATCTACAAAATATTTAGAATTTGCAAATATAAAGAACTTTTCCGTTTCGACAATAAAAATCTCCCCACAAGTCCTTTTGAATGGGCTCATGGGGAGTAAGGCGAATTATTTATTAATCAAATCAAATTCACTTTTCGCCTAATAAAAAGAAAGCTTTCCCTTGAATCAGGCGACGACGGCGGGCTGAGGCTCTTCCGTCTTTCCCTCTTCAGCTTCAAGCTCCACCTCAACATGGAGGTAGGTGCTTCGGCGGCGGGTGGCATTCAGTCTCTCGATGATCTCCGTCACCACAGCGTAATGCTCGCCGTAGGTCTCGGGGACTTTCGCCGACATCACCTTCAGGTAGTCGACCAGCTTTTCAAGCTTGTCGGCCGCCGCGCGCTTCAGCGCCATCAAGGATTGCCCTTGAGGCAACGTGCCGTTGGCCTTGTCCACCTCGTGCAACGCAACCTTCAAGGCTTCCAAGGCCTCCTGCATGTCCTTTACGCGACCCGACATCTCAGGCAGTTTGTCGATCTGCTTCTGCATGTCAGGAGCCGACAGGTCGCGCAGCAAGGCACTGACCGCTCCAACGCGTTCGTCCACCTTCATCCAAGCAAAAGGCTTGCGATAGGTGTCGAACAGCTGCTTGAGCGCCAAAGCGCTGGCCTTCATCACCTCATCCGACACATAACAGCTCGAGTCGAGGTAACGCGAGGTCGACATAAGACGCTCCAAAAGCTGGCGGTTCTCCCGTTTGACATTACGTCTCACCTTGTCGATGTGCATCGCTTCGAGAAGCTTGCCGTCGGCTTCCGTAACGTCGTCCACCCACCAGACCGTTAAGATAGTCGTCAGAACGGTCTCCTTCAAATTGATGGCGGATCTCCATAAGACCCGCATGGTACTGATCAGAGTTCAGACCCAGACTCAACATTTTTAATTGTTTCTTCATCGTACAGAAGTTTTAATAGTTAAACAATAATAATACTCGGCAAATGCCGATTCGCATTGGGGTTTTCCGGCAGCAGCGGCCGTGCTGCGGGAAGGGAGTCATCAGAATGCCTTGCAATAAAAGCCTAACCCTTGCATCTGTCCTCGAAAGTCTTGGTACATCACCTAAAACACTCACCTGAGGTGTAAAAGGTCTTGACACATGACAAAAAGTCCTCCGCTGAGTTCTTTTTGGTCCAGCGCCATGACAACACACACCTCGCTTGAGGTGGAAAAAGCCTTGTGACACGACATATCTCACTCTCATGAGGCCATTTCGGTCAAGTAACATGACGAAACGCACCTCACCTGAGTACAAAATGTCATTGACCTTGACCAAAACCAACTCCCCTGAGGGTTGAAGGTCATAGGGTAAGACTTTTAAGCTAAATGCTAAATGGGAAAGCTCCTATCAGTGACCCAGTAGGTCATCGCCTGACAATTGATGGCACGTGGCCATCAAGAGCGAACGGCAGCGTGGCCGCTTGGCTGCCGAAACGTGCGGGCTATAGCCGCACAGGATTTGCTTGGCAAGCTGATGTAGGTAGAAAATCTTATCTTCAAAGGGATGGCAGGAATGATGATCGTCTGCCATCCATGCATTACGGGTAATTCTGTTTCTGGTTTGGAAGTCCTCGATCCAGGCGCACAGGCCTCCATTCCATCCGATTTCGGCAAAATAGAAGTCCAACGGACTGGGCGCATGCACCTCTTTGACAAGGCACGGCACCATGACGTCGCGATGCGCTTCGAACTGCTGCATCTTTGCCTCGATTTGTTGCCTTAGCTCATCAACGGAATACAAGGTGAAGTGCAGTTCCGTGAGTTGGTAGTCGCAGCTGCTGTAATACGCCCTACCGAAACCGTCCCATGTGCAGTCGTGCTTCAGCTCGATCTCTTTGGGAGCCCAATGCGAAAAATGGGCAAAGGCTTCACAATCAAAGAGGGATGGACGGGTACGGGTGACGACGAAGGCATCGGCAGGAATCGCTAGATTAATGGTAATATAGTCGGATTCCGAAAGACTCGGAGGGAGGTCTTTACAATCATAAAACAAAGGTCTTGTAGATATAAATTTCATGTCAAAAAAAATTAATTTTTTCGTTGCAAAGGTACACAGCATTTTTGACATGGAGGTGGTTTTTTCTCCAATTAATTTGTCAACAAAATTATCAACAGGATAATTTGTTGATTTTCACTATAAATACAGAGCGTTTCTATTATTTAGAACAAAAACAAATAGATATAAAAGATAATGTATGACAGTAAAATAAGTATGACGCCATATTTCTGTGGGAGGAATTATGTTATTGGTTGGGAAAAGGGCAAAACAACACCAACATACCGCAGCCATAGATGCCCGCCCACGCACATGCCAACGTCGGCATGACATGGCCGCTGAACACAGCCCCGAAGGGGCGGCAGCCGACGTGGAGGCAGGCGGTGTGAACCCCTGCCGACAAACCGACAAAAAAAGCGCAGCCATAGATCCCAAGCCACCGCACCGGCCAGCGCAGGCATGACATGGCCGCTGAACACAGCCCCGAAGGGGCGGCAGCCAATGTGGAGGCAGGCGGTGAGAACCCCTGCCGACAAAAAAAGCGCAGGCATGACATGGCCGATGTGTCACCCAAAAACCGAAAAACCAACCCATAATCCACCAAAATTCCCTATCTTTGCGCCACGATTTCCATACATCAAGAGTGCCTTTAGGCACACCAACCGAGCTCCTGAGTTATGCCACGGTGGTCGAAATGATGTGAGTTAAGTATTAACTAAAATGATAACTTATGCACTACAACAGGATTGTTTTGAATGAGCCTCATGCCTCCATCGAGGGCTTGTACGACGACAGGCTGAGCGGCTGGAGCATCGACGAACGCTTCATCAACGAGGTGGTCTTCCGCCTGACGGACTGGCACACCGACTATCTGTTTCATGGCACACGGCACCCCAAGATCAGGACAGTGCGCTTCCCCTTCTCGAGGTTCATCGTGGATGCGGAGCGGCTGTGGGACGACCCGATGGACGACATCGGCCAGGGCATCATCTACCGCCACTTCGACGGCTACCGCCGCCAGGTGCCCAAGCCCCACGAGGCCTTGCTGCTCAGGCTATGGGAAAGCCACCAACAGAAGCTGAGGCGGCAGCTGTGCGAGGGCGCGCTGCTGCTCGACTGCCACTCCTTCCCCGACGACATGGGCGACGTGGACGTGTGCGTCGGCTTCAACGACGACTGGTCGCGACCCGACAAGGCGCTGCTCGACTATGCCGTCAACCTCTTCGAGGACAACGGTTATTCCGTCGGCATCAACTACCCCTACAGCAACTCGGAGGCCCCGGAGTGCGCGTTCGGCTACCAATCGATGATGCTGGAGGTGAACAAAAGAGTGTATCTGGAGGGAAGGACGCCTTACCTGAAGACACATTGCGACAAGAAAAAGAGCGTGCGCGAGGTGCTCGGCCTGCTGATGGAAAGAGTGGCTGGGTAGTTGGATGTCACTTTTTAGCTTCCTTTTTGGTCAAGCAAAAAGGAAGAAAGAAATAACCCACAATCCACCAAAATTTCGTATCTTTGAAGCCTGATTCACGACGACACGCCATGGCCAAAGAGCACCACTACATTGACTTCGATGAATATATACGGCAAGGAGAGCCCGCGCAGCGCGAGGCCGCCTATGCTTGGAGCACGGCCATCGGTCTGCAAGCTGTCGATGGGCTCACTACCTCAGAGTACCTCAACGACTTGGCACGTCGCAACATCGAAGGCGAACTTACCATGGATCAGGTCGACAAGTTGCTCGACAGCTATTACGAAAGCAAAGCCGCGCGCGAAGCCCTTGATGACGACAAGAATGAAGCCGACAAGGCATCGAGAAACATTAAGAAGATACTCTCCGTGAAGACGGTCGACTTCACCGCCAACGGTTTTATCTCGCTGCACCGCCGCATCTTCGAAGGCGTCTTCAAACACGCCGGCCACTTGCGCGACTACGACATCACCAAGAAGGAATGGGTGCTGGAAGGCGACACGGTGAATTACCTGAACTGGGAAGACCTGCGCCGAGCATTGGACTACGACATCAAGCAAGAACGCGAATTCAGCTATAAAGGCCTCGCACAGGACGACCTTATCGGTCATATTGCCAGCTTCGTCTCCGGACTTTGGCAAATCCACGCTTTCGGCGAAGGCAACACCCGCACCACGGCCGTGTTCACGATACAATACCTACGCTCGATAGGCTTTGATGTTGAGAACGATCTATTTGCCAAACACTCATGGTACTTCCGCAACGCCCTTGTCCGCGCCAACTACAAGAATGCCGTGAAAGGCATCGACTACTCCCCTATCTATTTGGAACGTTTCTTCCGTAACCTACTCCTCGGCGAGCAATGGGACCTCCGCAACCGCTATCTGCATGTCCACCCAACGGAAGAATGGAGTGTGCAGCCTAATCTGGCTGAACCAAAAAGTTCTGGGCAAACACCCGAACAAGTACCCGAACAAGTACCCGAACAAGTTCATGACTTATTACATACAAACAACCCCTTGGTTATTGAATTGATAAAGGTACTGGGGCATGAAGAACTATCTATTTCGCAATTGATGGAAAAGACAGGATTAAAACATAGGCCAAACTTCATAGAATACCATTTGAATCCCGCCATTTCCGAAGGCTTCATCCGCCTGCTTTATCCAGACAAGCCTCGCCATCCCCGACAGAAATACCTGCTGACGGCGAAAGGGGTATTGCTTTATAAGGAAATAATCTGATAACTTCAGGAGATTGACTTCGTCGAAATGCTCCGCATTCGGCGAAGCCAATCTTCGATTTCCGGATCAAGTCCGCGATGACGTAATGAAGCAACGACAATGGGCGTAGTCCTAAAAGCGTAGGAGATCGCGGAACCTTAATCCCCCGCCCTTCGGGCACCCCCTTTGAAAGGGGGAGGCCCGCGATGAGGCTTTTGGGTCTAGGCGTAGTACAAAAGCAAAAGTGTCTCATGAGGTTCTCCCAGACTGGGAATGCCAGTACCCGACTGGGTTGGGCGGGGAGGCGGGGCCGCCGGGCAGGGAAGCGCCCGCAAAGGATGGCTAAACGCTTGACTTTCACGGAGGGGCGCTTGTCGTTTACCTTCGCAGAAGGTACTTCGCGACCTGAAAGTCAGGCGTTTAGACAGCCGCGGGGAGGTCCGATGGAGGCGGCCTTGATTCTTCGGTTCCTTCCCATCAAGGAGAAGGAACAAAATCTATTTTCTCAATTAAAATGCTTATCTTTGCGCCA
>CADBGN010000042.1 GCA_902794155.1 uncultured Bacteroidia bacterium | reverse complement strand
CACCATCGGTGACATCGAAGCGGCCCCCTTCCTCGAAGCCATCCGTCAGCTGAAATGGGAACTCGGCAACCGCGCCGTCAGCGTACACCTTACCTATATTCCTTACCTTAAGGCCGCCGATGAATTGAAGACCAAACCCACACAACATTCGGTGAAAGAATTGCAAGCCGCTGGTATCCAACCAGATGTGCTTGTGCTGCGCACCGAGAAGCACCTCTCCGACGGCGTCCGCCAAAAGGTAGCCTCTTTCTGCAATGTCGACCTCGAATGCGTGGTGCAAAGCGAGGACCTGCCGAGCATCTACGAGGTGCCTGTCAACATGCAACGCCAAGGCCTTGATGCCGCCTTGCTGCGCAAATTCGGTTTGCCGGTAGGAGAGACCCCGAAGATGGAAGGCTGGCACCGTTTCTTGGAGCTGCAACGCACTGCCACCAAAGAGGTGCATGTGGGTCTGGTGGGCAAATACGACCTACAAGATGCCTATAAGAGTATCCGTGAGAGCCTGATTTTGGCAGGCATTTACAACCATGTGAAGGTGAAGATCGACTTCATCAACAGCGAGAACATCACCAAGGAGGACGTCGCAGAACAACTTTCCGGTGTGGCAGGCATCCTGGTATGTCCCGGCTTTGGGCAACGCGGCATCGAGGGCAAGATTGTTGCCGTGGAGTATGCACGTGTCAACAACCTACCCGCCTTCGGCGTATGTCTCGGCATGCAGATGATGGTCATCGAATTTGCCCGCAATGTGTTGGGTTACAAAGACGCCAACTCGAGTGAGATGGTCGATACTCCTCACAATGTCATCGACATGATGGAGGAGCAGAAGACCATTACCAACCTGGGCGGCACCATGCGTTTGGGTGCCTATGGCTGCAACTTGCTTAAAGGCAGCCGCGTGGCCGAGATCTACGGCACACTCTTGGTCGAGATTGTCGAGATCCCCAGCCACCGTTGGTTCATCGGCACCCAGTTCCATCCCGAGTATTCCAGCACCGTTCTGCATCCTCATCCCTTATTCATGAGTTTTATTAAAGAAATATCACAATGAAAAAAAACTTTCTGCTACTGACAATGCTGGCTTTTGCCATTGGACTGTCTGCCCAAAACAACATGTCCCTCGACCAGATTCGTGATAACTGGTCATCGAAAAGCATCAAATTGGAAAACGCGTCGCAAGCCAATATCATGGATTTTGTGACTGCGTTCCAGAAGACCTGGCCCACTTATTCGGGCAGGGAACTGATCAAGTTCTCCAAGTCGAAACTCCAGTATGAAAACACCGATAAGGTGGTAGACTTGAAGAACGGGTATGTCCTCTATATGGAAGACGACCCCGAGGCGGTATCCGACGAGCACATGGAAGCCTGCTTTTGGAACCGGAAAAACGGACACAAACTGCTAGCGGTCACCATCTCCCGGGTGACGCCATCCGAATTGGTGGTGCTCTGTTTCTATGACTATGACCCCAATACGCAGACGCTCACACCCGAGAAAAGCCTCAACAACCTGTTCACTCCCTCATTCCCAGGGTATCGCTACAGAGCATGGCTGCCTCAGAAAGGCAAGAATCTCGTCATTGAAGAGTTTTTCGGGAGCATCACCATTAAACACACCTATAGCTGGGATGGGATGAAACCAACCAATCCCAAAACTACCATCGACCAGTTAGGCAACTGCCAAGCACAATTCAACGCCGACTATTTCGGTGCAAACGAAAACCCGTTCACGCAATATGCCATGCTCGACATAGATCACGACGGCAGACCTGAACTCGTCCTGCGAGCAAACGACGAGTCCTTCCGTGCCGTCTACAGCATCGCGCTGACTACCAGCTTGCTTGCTGGGGAAAACGGCAGTCGTTTCCTGTCGTTCTACAACAATGCCGTATGCCATTCCGGAAGCTGTGGTGCATTGTGCATGTCGAGCGTCTATGTCATGCTAAAAGAAAGCGATGTCAAGTCCTATCTCACCGACACGTCAGAATGGGATATGCAGTTAGATAGTTACAGCGACAGCGTCTTCACCCTCGACGGAAAGGAAATCTCAAAAGAAGAAGCAAAAAAGATGCTGCGTACCTTAGGAGAAGCCTACGAACCTGATTTGAAATGGACGAGAATGGCCGTGGATTAATGGCTGTTTTCTAATTACCCCTACCACTAACAGAAACAACTCATGAGAAAGAAACGCTTCCTCTTCCTGGCCGCCTTCCTAGCCATCGTGGTGCCGCTTTTCGCCATCTCATACGGCCATAACCTCAACCGCACCCTTCGAGTGCTGCGCAATGAGTTGGAATCCGACCATCGTCAGATTGACAAGAACCGTGAACGCCTTACCGAGGATTATGAGAAGCAGCGCCAGAAGATGATTGACGTGATGAAGCAGTGCGACGAACTCTCGCTGATGTTGTATTCACAGAAACAAGGCTTTACTTTTGACGTGAGCTATGCCCTGCAGAAAGTCGCCCAAAAATACAACGAGTTCAACCAAGACCGCGGTCCGTTCGACCGTATCGTGGGTAACCTCAACGTGGAGATGGAGCGCCACGCCCGCCTCATTGAGTCGCTGCGACGTCTGCCTCCCGAGCTCGACACCATCGTCGGCATTCCCGACAGTCTGCTCATCCACTACGACTCACTCAACCCTCTCTTCTTTAGCACGGCTCATCTTGAACTGGACGAAGAAGTCAAAGCCATGGCCGACTCGCTCTCCATGATACCTTTCGTGCTTGACGAGCAAGGTGAGGACGACCGCGAACAGTGCATCTTCTATGCTGGCGAGCTTCTCAAAATGTATGCCGAGACCAAAGCCGTCGTGGTGGCCGATAGCATCCACTACTACGAAACTTTCCTGCGTCTGAAAGAGACCTATGACTATGCGCACGACTACTACCAAGTGCTGCAAAACCGCATCTTCGTCGAGGGACAGACCCCGTGGTACGCCATCCTGAAGCGTCCGGGCTATTATTGGAGGCAAGCCATAGAAGATGCAGGCGAGAAATACGATGTCGGCTCCCTACAATCGTTGTTCAGGAGAGGTCAGACCGAACAGTCGACCACCGACACTGGCTGGGAATACTCACTTCAGGTCTTCATCATTGTCATCTTCATCATCGAGTTGATGGCATTTTGGCTGCTCGCCTCCCTCCTGCTCATTCCTGTCTTCCGTTACATCAAACCTTTGAAAGAAATCAGCAAGGCACGGCGACGTTATCTCGCTTTGTTGCTCGGCATCCTCATCACCATCATCGTCAACAGCACCATAGGTGGCGACGGCTTGCTCCATATCGCAGCAAAACTCACCAACACCTTCCTTTGGCTGCTGGCTGTCATCCTCGTTGCGCTGTTCTTCCGTTTGAAAGCCAAACAGCTGAAATATGGCGTAAAGCTCTATCTGCCTACCTTCTGCATGGCCTTGGCCGTCATTGGTTTCCGTGTGGTCTTCATGCCCAACTCACTAATGAACTTCATCTTCCCTCCCGTGTTGGTGGCCTTCTTCGTATGGCAGCTCTTTGCTTGCTTTCGCAATGCAAAAAAGGTGGACCGCAGCGACCGCCTCTTGGGCTGGGTCTCGTTAGTGGCCGTTGGCGCAGCTTTGGGTGTGGCCATCGCAGGTTATATCTTTGCCTCACTGCTTATCTTGGTCTGGTGGTACTTCCAACTGGCCGCCATCCATGCAGTTTACACCGTCTTGTACCTGATTGTGCAATACCGCAAGAAGCGGATGGTCAACCGCTTGAGCGACTATCGTTCGCGCATCGACTTCATCACTGGCCCCGGCAAGGAAACACTGATGTTTGGCGCCACTTGGTTCTACGACTTGGTCAAAGATGTGGTGCTTCCTGTGATGGGCATCCTGTCCATCCCATTCTGCCTCCATCTGGCCTTGGATGTCTTCGACTTTGAGGATTTGTATAACAACATCTACCACCACAACTTCATCGAGCTAGTCAACGACAGCGGTACAGCCACGTTCCGTCTGTCGTTCCACGGCATCCTTGTGTTAGTCAGCCTGTTCTTCGTGTTCCGCTATATCAATCGAGCATTGCATGCCATCTGGCAACAGATTCGTTATGCCATCTTCATGAAGAAAAACCACCGCAAGACCATCCGCAATAACGAGATCAACCTGTCGCTGGGCAACAGCATCATCAGCGTTTTAGTATGGTTCACCTACATCGTCGTCATCGTTTTGACCTTGCACATCCCCACCAGTTCGTTGAGTCTCGTGGCTGGCGGTCTCTCTGCCGGTATCGGCTTCGCCCTCAAGGATACCCTCAACAACTTCATCTATGGCATCCAGCTGATGTCGGGCCGCCTGCGCATCGGTGACTGGATCGTTTGCGACGGCATCCGAGGCAAAGTTACCCACATTGGTTACCAAAGCACGGAAATTGAGACCATCGATGGCGCCGAGATGTCGTTCCTCAATGCCACGCTGTTTGCCAAGAACTTCAGCAACCTCACGCGTAACCATGGATATGAGTTCGTTAAGATTACGGTGGGCGTGGCCTACGGCACCGACATCCAGCGTGTGCGTGAATTGTTGGGAGAGGCCTTGCAGACGCTGCAAGACAAGGACGCTTTCGGTCGTGACATCGTGGATGCGAAACGTGGCGTCAGCATTACCTTGGAGGAGATGGACGACAGCGCGGTCACCATCGCAGTGAAGCAACAGGTGCTTGTGGCCGAGCGTGTGGGCTATATAGATCGTGCAAAAGAGTTGATCTACAACACTTTGAACGAGAACGGGATTTCGATTCCCTTCCCGCAATGCGATGTGCATCTGGTCAACGAAGAATAGTTACGCAGAAAAATTGTACTTTTGCAGCCTAAAACCTTTCAAAATGAAAAAACAAATCCTATTCACCATAGCTGCGGCCCTTCTATTAGCCGCTTGCACCGAAAAACCCAAGGTAGACCCCAACAGCAAACCAGAGCCCAAAAAGACTGTCTCTGTGCCCAACTTCAATGCCGACTCGGCCTATCAGTTTGTGGCCCAACAGACCCAGTTCGGCCCCCGTGTGCCCGAAACCGATGCCCATGCCCAATGTGCAGAATGGCTTACGGCTAAATTGGGCGAATTTGCCGACACGGTCATTGTGCAAGATTTCCGTGCCAAGCTTTTCAACGGTAAGGGCATCGACGGACAAAACATCGTAGGTGTTTTCAATCCTGAAGCCAAGAAACGCATCGTGCTCTGTGCCCACTGGGACTCACGCCCCTACGCTGACCACGACCCCGATGAGGCCAACATCCACACGCCCATCGATGGTGCCAACGACGGTGCTAGCGGCGTAGGCGTATTGCTTGAATGCGCCCGTCTCTTCAAGGCCCAAGCTTTGCCTGAAAAACTCGGAATCGACATCATCCTTTTCGACCTTGAGGACTACGGCCCCCACGCGGAAGAAGCCGAGAAATACTATAATGACGATGTGAACTATTGGGCTTTGGGCTCGCAATATTGGGCCAAGCATCCACATATATATGGCTACAAGGCCTACTACGGCATTCTCTTGGACATGGTGGGCGGCAGCAACCCCAACTTCCCCAAAGAATATTATTCTCAAGGCTACGCCGCCACAGTCAGCAACAAGGTTTGGCGTATGGCCTACGACTTGGGCTACCGTCCCTACTTCAACAATGAACTGGGGTCGCCCATCAGTGACGACCACATCCCGATGAACGA
This sequence comes from uncultured Bacteroidia bacterium, assembly GCA_902794155.1. Taxonomy (GTDB): domain Bacteria; phylum Bacteroidota; class Bacteroidia; order Bacteroidales; family F082; genus Limimorpha. The sequence goes on along the minus strand of CADBGN010000042.1, from coordinate 44,880 downwards.
AATCGCGGGCATCCCCACCATCGACATCATCGACTTGCAACCCGAAAGCAGCAACGAATGTTTTCCCGATGTGTGGCACACATTGAACGACAACTTGGAACACATTGACAAGAACACCCTTAGCATGGTAGGCAACGTGCTGCTCCACGTGCTGTATGAGGAATAATAGGAGAAAAGAGTTGCTTTCCTGTTATTTTTCCTATTTTTGCCCTATAAATCTAAGAACAACTTACCTATTTATTCATTAAAACCTAACAACTATGAAGAAATTATTGCTTGTCTTGGTCGCAGTTTTGGGCTTGTCCTTTGCTGCCAATGCACAGAACATCGGCGGCCGCTTTGGCGGTGTCGGATCGGCTCATGCTGCCGGTTATGGTGCCGAGCTGTCTTACCAGCATTACGTAGCCAATGCCAACCGTCTGGAGTTTGACCTCGGTTTCAGCCACAACACCGACAACTACATCAACTTGGCCATCGCCTATCATTGGGTATTCCCTATCGCTGGCGACTTCCATTGGTTCATCGGTCCCGCTGTCAACGTTGGTCACTGCCGCAACCACGGCATTGGTCTCGCCGCTGGTGTGCAAGGCGGTGCAGAGTGGTGCCCGAAGAATGTGCCGATTCAGTTGTCCCTCGACGGTCGTCCTTTGTATGACTTCCTCATGGATCCTGCTTGTGCATACAATGGCTTCGGCTACGGTGTGGCCTTCAGCGTCCGTTACAGGATTCACTAATAAGCACATATATCCACAAAAAAAGGTCGCATGATGCGACCTTTTTTTTGTATTCCAACAGGAAATCAGAAACCTTTGATAAACTCGCTCAACTCACGTTTTGAGGATTCGTAAGTAAAAGCCTCGTTCAGCAAATAGTACTTGTTTCTGTCCACGCAAAACTCGTAGGCATATTTGGCAAACTCCAGTTTGTTGCTCTCGAAGGAGAACAGCTTACAGATGCCGAGAATTTGGCTTGCCGACATCGGGTTGGCCGACACCACCTGCTCGGCGAGAGTCAGCTTTGAGCTGTCGAATGATTCTTTAGAAATCAGTTGATATGCTTCTTCATAATCCTGAGGATTCATAGCGTATGGGATGACTGGTACAGGAGGCGCGGGAGGCACAGGAGGCACAATTGAAGGCTCGGCTTGTCCAGTTTTCAAATCCATGGTCAGTTCAGGCCGAATGTTGATATTAGAAGGTTCCAAACCATACCATTTGCCAGAACTGACGACTGCTAGGGTTTGTGATTGGCGAAGATCAACAAACTGACCCACACAGTTTTGCAGCGCGTTGTCAAGTTCCACACGCACATAATAGCTGTCCTCGCCAAGGTTGCGAATGCAAATGGAACGGACGGACTGCTCGTTTTGCAGCACGTCGTCGACATAGAGCCATAAACGAGCGTTCAAGTTACGCGGCGTGGTCACAATCAAGGAGGCATTGCCATGATGTACTTTCACTCTTTTGGATCTAACGGTAGCCTCTTGCGCCATGCTCGGCAGGGCCAGGAACAGGATGAGGGCAATTAAAAGGTGTTTTTTCATATCGATTAGGTTTTGATGAAGAGAAGTAGCGCGCTACGGCTCTACCAATGGTTATGCAATAATTATTCCACAACGATTTTTTCCGTTACCACACTACCACCGAGCATCTGCAAGGTATAGACGCCTGCGGGCAAATGGCTCACGTCGATGGTGCGCTGGCCTTCGACGGTGAAGAACATCACCATCTGGCCGTACATGTTGAGCATCATCACGCTGACTGCGCCTTTGTCATAGTCGGTGCGGAGGGTGAATTGCCCCTTGGCAGGATTGGGATAAATCTCAACTGTGAAAGCAGGGGCTACGTGAGCTTCATGGACGTTCACCATCATATTCTCATCGTTACTGAAAGTGACGACCTTGCCCGCCACGCGCAACACCGGATTGTCGGGCGCGGCACATTCGGTGCAAGTCACGCCATCGACGCAGTCGGGGTGGTTGGGGTGGCAGTAGTCGAGATAAGTCGGGTCAAACTGGTAGAACAGTTCAGCTCGTCCGGCGGCGAGACACTCCGTCAGGTCGAAGTCCCACACGAGGCCGATACTGCCCGGACACCATCCGCTGCGGTTATAAGTCCAAGTGCCCAATTGGTCGTCACATCCTGCGGGGTTGGGTCGACAAGTGCGCCACAGGTGCTGGTCATATTTGCTCTGCCCGTTCACGAAGATGTGGTGTGTGGCCTCATAAAACTCAGCGGCGTTGCCTGTGTTGTAGCTGTTGTTGGCGCCGCTACTCCAGTTGTGGCCAGTCGTCGTGATTTTCAGTTTGGCAGACTGCGCCTGTTCGCTGAAAGAATAATCCACAACGGGGACGGGTTGTTGGTTGGCATAGTCGCCAAAAGCGAAGGTGCCAAACCAGATTTCATCCACATCGGCATAGAGGTAGTCGGGCGTGCCCTTGGCGAAGCTGAAAATCAAGCTAGGATTGGATCCACTACCATTCCATAACTCCATATAATACTCCATTTCCACCAAACCTTGCAACATAGATGTATAATCACTTACATCCACGTCGTCTTGGCACTGCACGCCAAAGGGTGTGATATAGCGAAACAGCTCTATCCACTCGCCACGATAGTTGCGAATTTTCACTCCGCCTATGCGGTCGTAGGTGTCACAGTTGCCATTCACGCAATTATACTCAAAATGCGCCATGATGTTGTTGAAATAGCCCAAATGCGATGGAAATACATACTCGCCACGAGCACTGTGTTGGGACGGGGTGCAAGTTAAATCGCCATTCATAGTGACAACGTCTATGACATCGCTAGGGGAGGACATGGTATGAACTTCAAAATAATTGGCAACCGTGGTGACCTTTCCACCTGATTGGGTGACGCTGACCGTCATATCAAAACCGGCAAATTCACTGGGTTTCCACAAACCGTAATAATAGCCATTGTCAGGGTCGTCGGGATAATCTGTTTGAAGGAGGATGTCTTCTCCATTAATGGTGGCTTTGACTTCGGTGAACTTGATCACCTCGGGATGGTCGATGTAGGCCGAAACCACAATCATTATTGGATGACGGGTATTGTTCATATAGACTTCTGTATTATCATAGGGACGACGGATGGTCACTACAGGGTCGTATGCATATGGATCGACCACCTCGAAAGTCTTCACCACATCAGGGGCGGGCAGCCAGTTGGCATTGCCGGCTTGCGTGGCCTTGAACTTGACCATGCCGGTCTCACCTGTCAGCGTCAAGATATTGCCATTAATCGTAGCGGGGCCATCCATCAGCTCAAACGAGACAGGCAAGCCTGACGAAGCAGTTGCTTCTAAGGTAATCGGATCGTTGAAAATCAACTGGTTGGGGATGTCAGCCATTTCGATGAGTTGGGCGTTGCCATCGGGTTGCTGACGCACGAGGAGGTTATCGAAACCGCCCGTACCGCCTTGGGAGTGGAAGAAGATGCCATCCCACACTTGATAGTCGTTTTTGTCGCCGCTGCCAGGCGTGAGGTTCATGCAGACGTTGGTGCAACCTGCCATCTGAATCCATTCGCCTTCGCAACCTGGCTTAACGAAAACTGTCACCGCACCTGCACCATCGTATGCTGAGAAGTCGAACGACATTTTATAGCGTGTCCAGCCACCTTCCTCGTAGTCGAAGGGGACGTTGCTGCCGTCGGGCAGACACACCTTGGCATGGCCGCTGTCGCCTTGGCTCTTGATGAAGAGATAGACGCCGCCGTCGGGGTCGGTCATGCCAGGCAGGATGTGGCCGTCGCCGTCGCTATCAAAGCCCACACCGAAAAAACTGCCCCACCATGTGCGGTTCATATCAATCTCGAGGTCCATGATGCCGCCGCTCTGGAAGCTGAAGTTAAAGTTGGACGAGGCCTTACGCGTGGCAGTGCGACCCACACCCGAGCCACCGTAGGGATACCAAACGGCAAGACTTTCATCGGGCGCCATTTCGGAGCCACAAACGTAACTGACATCGAAATCTTGCGACGATGAGGCCGTTTGATAGTGCGTCATCCAGCCGTCCTGACCGTTGAGGTTTTGCGAGCCTTCAGTGAGGCTATTGAAGTCGTAGAGGTATTCCACTTGAGCCTTTACCGTGAAGGCCAAAAGGAGAAACATAGTGAATATAGTTATTCTTTTCATAAGTGTTGGAGTAATTTTGTGGACAAAAATAGAAATAATTGCATAATAATTTGCAAAGAAAGGGAAAAACACTACTTTTGCCGTATCAATAAAATTGTTTCAATATGAAAATTATACGTTTTATTCTTACTTTATATTGTTTTGTTTTGGTATTGGACTCATGCAGCACAAAGGTGGATTTATATGCCGAATACAAAGATATTCCCATCGTTTACGCCATGCTCAACCCAAAGTCCGACACCAATTATGTCAAGATTACTCGTGCTTTTTGCGGCTCCAACGACAACTTCATTAATGCCAACGACGTGGCGCTGATTGCCGACTCTAGCAACTATCCAGGCAAGTTGGACGCCCACATCGTCGAGTTGAAAAGCTCTCACGACAACTATTACGAACCTACAGGCCGCATTATAGCATTGGATACGATAACACTTCACGGGAAGGAGGCGGGGGTTTTCTATGCCCCCGACCAAACCTTCTATTATACCACCGAACCTTTCAACACGGGCAAGAACGGAGTCAAATACAAATACCGTCTTGTTGTAGTTAAGCCTGATGGGGACTCGCTCACTGCAAAGACGGGCATGGTCGGTAACGAGGAATTCTCCATTTTGACAGGAGGTGTGGGCTTTCAGATGGCTCATACAAATAACGTGAGGAAGATCATATTCAAGGCAGACGGTTTTGCCTCCCTTTACGAAGTCTCGTTCCAGTTCAATTACCTCGAACAAAAGGCCGGACAGGGGACAAAGAAAAAAAGCATCAGTCGTTCTTTTGGAACGAGAACCATCGATGAGTTTCACAAGCTTGAAGGAACCGGCAACTGCTATTATCTAGAATACTCCGAAAACTGGCTTTTCGACGCCCTCGCCTACGCCATCGGTGGGGACACCATCGTTGACCCCAATCACCCCAATGTTATCCGCTACACCGATGACTTTGTCATTTCCATCAGCGCCGCCAGCGACGATCTCGCATACTATTATATAGCCAGCCAAGTTCAAGCCAACAGTCCTATGTCGCTCGTCACAACCTACACCAACATCGAAGGCGGCTACGGTCTTTTTTCATCACGCACAAAAATCGAAAGAGTGGCAAATCTTTCCGCAAATACCAAAAGAGAGCTTTTCGGCATATCCCCCTGGGGCTTCAAGGAACAATAATAATTACCTAATTTGGCCATGCTTACTGAAAAATTGCTAATTTTGCAGTTCCTAAACAATCTAATCAAACGATGAAGAAACTATTTGTTTACCTATCTTTGGTAGCAGGTCTCGTAGGCTTCAACGCATGCAGCACGGACGTTGATCTTTATGCAAACTACAAAGACATTCCCGTAATTTATGGCCTTCTCAACACCTCAGAAGACACCAACTACGTGAGAATTAACAGGGCTTTCTCTGGCAGCAATGAAAGCCACATCAACGCCCTTAACGTGGCACTTATCGCCGACTCCTGCAACTATCCTGGCAAATTGAATGCCTATATTGTTGAATACAAGCAAGGCTATGGCAATACATACCATCCCACTGGCGACACTCTGAAACTTGATACGATAACCATTCGAAACAAGCAAGAAGGCATATTCTACTCGCCCGACCAAAAAGTGTATTTCACTACTGACAAGGACAAATTTGCCAACAACAACGGTCATACGAATTATAAATACAGGCTTTTTGTATTTAAGGACAATGACACCATTTCCGCTGAGACGAGTATCGTAGGAGGCGAGGAATTCAAAATTGCGACTTATTCCCTCCATTTCACATCCGAGCCAAGCGAAAAGTCAAGCAAAATCAAGTTCACTTCTGCCGACAATGCCGTATTCTATGACCTGGAATTCTTCTTCAACTATCACGAATCCGTTAATGGCGGCCCAATGGTTGATAAACAAGTATCGTATTCATGCGGCTCAAAGAGCATCGAGGAACTAAATACCGAAAACAGTTTGTTCTTCTTCACCTATAGTGAAAACATCCTGTTTAACCTTTTGGAAGATGCCATTGGAGCTGACACGGTTTACGATGTGAACCATCCCAATGTGGTACGCTCCTTCGACAAATACCCCATTCAGATCAAATTGTCAGCTGGCGCCAACGAACTTTACAATTACATACAAGTAAATTCACAGTCAGGATTCTCGCAGACCGTTCCAGACTATACCAATGTGTCGGGTGGCTACGGCATTTTCTCTTCAAGAATCAACATAACTAAAGATATCCAAATCTCGGCCGGCACTCAAAAAGACCTTTACAGAAAGCCTTGGGGATTTGTCCAACAATAAGCTTTATCAACAAATACAAGATTTATGATTCGTTCCATGACAGGTTACGGCATCGCCGAGCAAACCTATAATGCAAAAAAGATATCTGTCGAAGTCAAGACCCTTAACAGCAAGCAGTTGGACCTTCAGGTGAAGCTGCCCAATGAGTTGCGTTTCGCCGAACTGGATTTCCGCAACAGAATCGGTACCAAGCTGCAACGCGGCAAGGTGGACGTGGTCATCACCATCACCGACACCGACCTAAGCCAGACCTACCATATCGACCAAGACATCGTGAAGGCTTACAAAGACCAGATTGAGGCCATTTCAATTGCCTTGAACGTGGCTCCTGCCGACGACATGGCTTCCATCCTCTTCCGTATGCCAGGTATTTTTAATGTGCCCGTTGAGAATTATGACGAAGCTTTTGTCGCCAAAGTGGCTGAGACCCTCGACCAAGCCTTGGACATCGTCGATGGCTTCCGCATCCAAGAAGGCAACACTTTGAAAAAAGACCTGTTGCACCGCGTGGAACTGATTCTCGACCTGCTCGGACAAGTGGAGCCCTACGAGAAGAGCCGCCACGAAGTCATCAAGCAACGCATCACGAAAAACCTAAGCGAGCTGACCACCGCCGGACAATATGACGAGAACCGCTTTGAGCAAGAACTGATTTATTATCTTGAGAAGCTTGACATCACCGAAGAGAAAGTGCGCCTGCGCCAGCATTGCAACTACTTCAATGAAAGCTGCGACGACGACCAAGCGGGCAAGAAACTCGGCTTCATCGCCCAAGAGATGGGGCGCGAGATCAACACCTTAGGCTCGAAAGCCAACGAGGTGAACATCCAGAAGATTGTCGTCAAGATGAAGGACGAATTGGAGAAGATCAAGGAACAGGTGTGTAATATTTTGTAATGGCCACTGGCTACTGGCTATTGGCAGCTGGCAATCCCAACAGAAGTAAAGACTTCTTTCCAATCATGAGACCGCCTGAAGCCAAAGGCCAGAAGCCAGAAGCAATAAAAAACAACTATGAAAAAAGGAAAACTTCTAATCTTCAGCGCCCCGTCGGGCTCGGGCAAGACCACCTTGCTCAATCATGTCATGGCCAACATCCCCGAGATGGCTTTCTCGGTTTCGGCCACCACTCGTCCGCCTCGCGGCGAGGAGGTGAACGGCCGTGAATATTATTTCTTGTCGATGGACGAGTTCAAACAGCGCGTCGAGAACGGCGAGTTCCTCGAATGGGAAGAGGTCTATCCCGGCCGTTGCTACGGCACCTTGCTTGCTGTAGTCGCCCAAATGCAGGAAGACGGCAAGCACGTGGCCTTCGACGTCGACGTCTGTGGAGGCGTGAACATCAAGAAGCACTATGGCGACCAAGCCCTTTCGGTCTTCATCCAAGCACCATCTGTTGAAGTGCTTCGTCAACGTCTCATCAATCGTGGCACCGACTCAATGGAGGAGATTGAAAACCGTGTCGCTAAAGCCGAATGGGAGACCGAGTTCGCCCAAGGCAAATTCGACCGTACCATCATCAACGACGACCTCGAGACCGCCAAGCGCGAAATCCTTGAGGTGGTCACCGCTTTCTTAAACACCCCCGAGACCCACCGCCCTGACTTGGACTTTTAAGGCCATGAAAAAAGTAGGCATTTACTCCGGCTCTTTCAACCCGATCCATCACGGCCACATCATGCTAGCCAACTATTTGGTAGAGTTCTCCGACTTGGACGAGTTATGGTTTGTGGTCACGCCGCAGAATCCCTTGAAGAAAAAAGAGGATTTGCTGGACGACGACGAACGCCTCAAGATGGTGCAACTCGCCCTCGGCGACGACCCAAGATTTTTCGTCAGCGACATCGAGATGCACCTCCCTACCCCATCCTACACCATCAACACCTTAACCGCACTCTCGGAACAGCACCCCGACTGTGAGTTCGTCTTCATCTGCGGCATGGACAGCCTACAAAACTTCAAGAACTGGCGCGAATACCAGAAGATTCTTGACAATTATGAGCTGTTAGTCTTTCCGCGTGAGGGCTACGATGGCGGTGAGCTGATTAATTATCCCTCGGTGACGGTACTGAAGACCCCGATTCTGGAGATTTCGTCCACCTTTATCCGCCAATGTGTCAAGGAAGGACGCGACGTACGGCATTTCATGCCGGAGAAGGCGTTCCAATATATGAAGGAACAACGGTTTTATGAGTAAAAATTCTGAAGTTGTTTACTTTGATATAATTCGAATCAAAGGAATATGAGAATGACAAGAATTTACGCACTGCTTGCGCTCCTGCTGATGGCGAGTGGGGTGACCATGCAAGGGCAAGAAGCGACGGATATAAATCAGATTTCTTCGGAGCAGAAGGTTTATGAACTGTCTATGTTGTGGAAAGAGATGTCGTATAATTTCGGGAACATGGACAACTGCCCCGGACTGGACATCGACAGCCTTTACAGGACGTTTATTCCCATGGTGACGGAAACCAAGGATGACTTTGAGTATTGGAAAGTGCTTCAGCGATTTATGGCTTGCTTCAACAATGGCCACACGAAGATTTTCGGCGCGCCTGATCATCTGGTGAAACACCTTGCCTATCCTCTGTTGGCCACTTCATACCATAACGGTAATATAGTCATCGAGAATTTTGGCACAAGGATGGCAGACTCGCTGCATGTCGGGGACACGGTGGTCACCATCAATGGCATGGATGCCGTGGATTACTTCAGAGAGTATCATATTCCCTACGTTACCTGCTCCAACGAAGAATACAAGATGCAGGAAGCCATGTTCTATTTCAGCAACCTCAATTGCTGCTTGATGAAAAGTGATGAGAGAATCCGCCTGGGTATTAAAGACCCGAAAGGGGTGCATGAGGTGGATGTGTATGCCGACTATTACCTTGACCCAGAGAAACGAGATCGTAACGATATGTTTCATACAGGCGGCAACTATTGGAGGACGGTGAACAGCTTTGTTGCGGACACGACAAACAGTTTCGCCTATCTCGCCTTGACTGCCTGCAACGAGAGTTTTTCCGAAGCGTTTTTTAGCCATTATGAGGAGATACAAAAAGCAGACAACCTGATTATTAACATATCCTATAATATGGGTGGATACAGCTCTTTTTGTGATACCGTCCTTGGCTATTTGGTGGATAGCGACACCATCTACAAATACCCGACATTGAACCGCGTGAGCAATGCAAGCATAATGGCATCTTCTTCTTTCATTCCCAACGAGAGGAAAGAAACAGAGATTGACATTACAAAGAACCAAGAATATTATCTGAACCATACCTTTGAAAGCGTGAACTATCAGGACCCGAGTTGGGCCAAGTTCAAGAATTCAGTTCCGGCATCCAAGCGGTATCGCGGCAACATTTATGTGCTTATGGGACATGAAACCGTGTCGGCTGCGGAGTATTTTGCCATTATGTTGTCGCAAAACAAACGGGTGGTGTTTTTGGGTGAGAAAACTGCTGGGGCCAACGCGCAACCTTATTATTTTACTCTGCCATCGGGAATCAAGGTGATGATTAATATTGGCAAGTGCTATGATTTCGAGAACAGGGATGCTTCAAGTGGGTTTGCTCCTGATTATGAGTTAGATTTGTATGAGTTGTTTCAGAAAAAGTCCAGGAAGAAATTGTTGGGGAGGCTGGAAGGCATTATTCAGGAGTTATAGTTTGATGTGATTACTTGTTCTCAGCAATCAAATTCGTCAAATCAATAAACTCCTGTACAGAAAGCTGTTCTGGACGTTTGTTAAAGACCTCGTTTTCGATGATGTCGGGGCGGAGCATCGGGCGCAGCGAGTTGCGCATGGTCTTGCGGCGCTGGTTAAAGGCCTGCTTGACGATGCTGACAAACAGCTTCTCGTCGCAACCCAAATCGGTGACGGCGTTGCGCCGCATCTTGATGACTGCCGATTTCACCTTGGGCGGAGGGTTGAAGACATTTTCGTGCACGGTGAAGAGATAGTCGATGTCGTACCAAGCCTGCATTAATACACTAAGGATGCCGTATGTCTTGCTGCCTTCCTTGGCGGCCATGCGCTCAGCCATTTCTTTCTGCACCATGCCCACAACCTCCACAACTTGTTCCTTATATTTCAGCACCTGGAAGAAAATCTGGCTACTGATGTTGTAAGGGAAATTGCCAATGATGGCCATGTTTTGCTGGCCGAACTGGCTGAGGTCAGTGCGCAGGAAGTCGCCTTCAATCAGCCGCTCTCCGAGCATGGGGAAATGTTTTTGCAGGTAGGCGATAGACTCTTTGTCAATCTCGATAACATGGAACTTGTCCAAGATGTCCTGCACCATGTATTGGGTCAAAACGCCCGTGCCTGCACCCACTTCGATGACGCTCTCCACATCGGGTGACAGCTGCTCAACTATGCGTTGGGCTATGTTTTGGTCAGTCAGGAAATGCTGGCCTAGGGCCTTCTTGGGTCTTACTTCTTGCATGGTATCATATTTTTGTCAGCAGGGGTTTACACCACCTGCTTGTTTTGCTGTCGTCCCTACGGGACTCCCATCAACTTACAACTTTCTATAGTTCTTTTTCGCTTGGGCGGTATAAATACTCGTCGGGTATTCGTCAATCAACTTCTCGTAATGCTGTTTGGCCGCTTCCTTGTCCTTCAATTCATTTTGCTCCAATAGGGCAGCATGCATCAAGGCCGCGTCGGCCATGTAACTGCCTGGGTATTGCTCCACAATCTGAAGAAACAATTGCTCGGCATTGGCGTATTCTTTTCTTCTCTCCATAATCTCGCCTTTACGGAACAGCGCATGCGGCTTGCTGACTTCGTTGCCCGTGGCGATGATGTCATCCAGTAGCGTTAAAGCTTCGTCTTCCCTTTGCTGATAGATCCTATAGTCGGCACGGGCCAAGCGGTTGAGTTCGGTACCTGTGGTGTCCACTTCGAGGTTGTCTTTGATCACCAACGAGAGCGTCATGGCATCGTTCGCAATAAGCTTCGAGGTGGCGGCTTTCAACACCTTCAACTGACTCTCAGCCCATTCGTATTCGCCGATAAAATAACGTAGTTGCGCATTCTTGAAACGGGCTTCGTGACCCAAGGGCTCTTCCTTGCGGCTCTTGTCTACTTGACTATAGAGTAGCGTAGCTTCCCAAACCTCATCCTTGTAAAGATAGACGTCGCCAAGTTTCAACTTGAGTTCGGCCTTATCCTGCAGCCCGCCCACAGTTTCAATGGTCTCCTTGAGCATGTCGATGGCCTCCTCCGACTTGTCGAGTTGGTAAGTCATGATGTCGGCTTGTATCAGCGTCAGCTTCGCCAAGTCATTGGAGTTGACCTCTGTATAGGCCTCCTCAATGCGTTTTGTGAGTCGCTCGTATGCCTTTTTATCGGTACTGTTGGCTGCCTTCAGTTTCAGGTAGTCGGCCTTGAGGCTACCCGTGAGCGCTTGACCATAATAGGGGCTGCTTTTGCCTTTGTCCAATATGTAGGCATAGCCTTGCTTGGCGATGTCATATTGCTTGTTGTTCAGGCAGATGCCGGCCAGATTGTTGATTTGGCCGTCTTGGTCGTGGGTCTTGCGGTCGATGCTTTGGCTTTGGGCCAAAGCAATGTCATAATCCTCTTGTTGAAGGGCAAACCAAACGAGCAGCTGGGCAAACTCCAAATTGTCAGGCTTCTCCTGTGTCTGCTTCAGCAGAGCCATTCGCAAATCATCGGAAATACTATGATTCACGTCATAGTACATCATGGTTTGCAAGCGGTTGCGTATGTTGTTGTATTGTCCAGGATGGGTCTCCAACTCAAGGAAATAGTACCTAAACGCCTCCTGATAGTTGGCGGACGACTGATGGATGTAAGCTTGGTCCAAATAGAAGGTTTCTTTTCCATTGAAAAGCGCATTGCCTTTCTCCAAAACAGCCAAAGCCATGTCGTTCAGTCCCCTTGACTGAAATCCAAAACTCAGGTTTCGGATGGTCGGGGCGTGGTCGGGTAGGTCTTTCACCAATTCGTTGTACTGCTTTTTGGCTTTGTCCGTCTTACCTTGCATGGTATAGGCATAGATGAGATCGGTAACGGCTTTAGTATAACTCGGGTTTTTCTTTGCATACGATTTGAGTTCTCGTTCAGCCTTCTCGTAATCCTTCAGATGGAATAGGCATTCGATATACTGTTGAAAATAACTGGTTTGATTGGTCTTCTCAAAAAGCCTCTCATACATGTCGCGAGCCTTTTCATAATCCTGCTCACGATAATATTGCGAGGCCAGCTGATCGTCGATCTGGATTTGTTCCTTCTGCTTCGCATCCACTTTTTTCCCTTTTGGGGTTGAAGAATGCAAGAATAATAAGCAAAAAGAAGAACCAGTGTTTTTTCATAAAAGTAGAGGAATCATTTTGTTTTCTTTATACTATCCAATTCTTCACGACAGCTACCCAAGCGGTCCTTGAAGTATTCGACTTGGCTGCTCAGCTTTTCCACTTGTCGGGTCTCGTCATCGATATAGGCGGAAACCAATGAATCGGCAAGGTAATGGGTTGCGGCATCATTCCTAAGCAGATCGAGGCGCATCAAAGCGGAGTCCATCTCGGCTTGCATGACAGGCCGGGTTTCCTTGAATTGCTGAATGTAGGCATCCACAAGTTGCAGCTTAGGGAAGACGACATCCAACTGCTCCTCGGGCAGGTATTGCAGCGAAGAATCACAAGCGACAAAGTCCTTTTCAAGTTGCATGAAAGCATTGGCATTCAAATCGTTCAGCACCTTCGCATCTTTATTAACTTGCTTTCGTAATGCATCAATTCTGCTGAGGTCGGACTTAGGCTGGCAGCTAGCAAACAACAGCAAAGCAGCGAGCCATCCGAAGAAAATATGTTTTTTATTCATAAGATTGACAAACCAATTGAGGTTAGGTCGGCAAAGATACGCATTTTGGCGGAAACAGGCATAAAAAATCCCGACCATCAGACGACAGTCGGGATCAAACGGTATGTTATGAACAATTATTCAGTGACTTGACCTTCAACGGGAAGGACAGAGACGAAGGACTTGCCTTCTTTCTTCTTTTGGAATTCGACGATGCCGTCACACAATGCATACAGAGTGTGATCCTTGCCCATACCGACATTCTTGCCGGGATAGTGCTTCGTGCCGCGCTGACGAACAATGATATTGCCAGCAATGGCGGCTTGTCCACCGAAAAGTTTCACTCCGAGTCGCTTACTAGCGGACTCACGACCGTTCTCAGAACTACCAACACCTTTTTTGTGTGCCATATCTTATTCAGTTTTTCGGGTTATTACTCAGTGATGTTCTCAATCTGGATCTTGCTCAGATACTGACGGTGTCCGTTAGAAGTCTGATATCCTTTTCTTCTCTTCTTCTTGAAAACGATAATCTTATTGCCTTTGAGGTGCTGCATCACCGTGGCTTCGACACTGGCGCCGGCTACCGTCGGGGCTCCTACTTTGGTCGAACCGTCGTTTCCAATCAATAACACTTTGTCGAAAGAAACCTTGCTTCCTTCTTCTTCATGCAGTCTGTTGACGAAGATCTGCTGACCCTTCTCAACTTTGAACTGTTGTCCTGCGATTTCTACTATTGCGTACATTTCTCGATATCTTTTAGTTAGATACTAACTCTCATTTTTTTCGGACTGCAAAAATACACATTTTTTCAATCAGTCAAGATTTTCTTTTCGTTTTTTCGCATTAATTTTCTTCAAAGACCTTTATATTGGCATTTATTATGCTAAAAAACAGGAGATTATATTTTCACATTAATTGAATCAATACAGCTATTTTGCTCATTAATACCCCTATTCCTAGCTTAGGAAACCTCAAAGAAAACGATCTGAGTACCCAAAATGGACTATCATTACATTAAAAAAGTGGTTTATCTCGTAAAAATACGTACCTTTGCGGCCAGTTTTGCCCAAAGCATTAATACCTTTATTAATTAATGAACGAAAACGAGCTCAAAGTTCTTATTGACAAAATGAAAGGCGGCGACAGGGAGTCGTTCGATCAGCTTTTCCGTCGCTACTACACGCCTTTGACCCGTTTTTGTGTTCGCTTTGTTGGCGACGGTGACCAAGCTGCTGAGATTGTGCAAGATCTTTTCGTGAAGCTTTGGACTAGCCGCGAAAAGCTGACTTTCAACACCTCTTTTGAGTCTTACATGTTGCGCGCGGTGCGCAATTCGGCCATTACTTATATTAATAAGGAACGAGTCCACGCTGATGTCAACGAACGCATCTATACCGACGAATCGGATGCTACAGACCCATCGGAGACCCTTCAGTCTAACAATTTGGAAGCCTCCTACCAAAAGGTCCTGGCCACCATGCCCGAAAAACGTCGAGAAGTGTTTCTAGCCAGCCGTTTCGACGGACTGAAATATGCCGAAATTGCAGATAAATTTGGACTGTCACAAAAAACTGTCGAGGCTCACATGAGTGCCGCCATCAAGCAATTGCGGGAAGGCTTGAAAGAGTATCTGTAACTCGGCAACGGTCCCTGAGCCAGTTCTGGTGCATCCCTACAGGATGCTAGAAAACCAACTTCTTTTTTTTTACCAAACGCGCATCCCGATGGGATGATTTCACTATGTCTGACTAATCCCGTAGGGATTGCCCTTCGGTAAAAAGAATAAAAAATCCATCTCTTACATCCCGTTAGGGATGTGCGAAATTCGAATTAATTAATTTTTTAAAAATATTTCTTTTCCCGACTAAGGGTAAAACCAAAGTTATTAGTCTTTTAGGTGAATCGATGAGATAAAAACGACAAAAATGTACTCGGCAAACAACAAATATGAGGCATTAATCATGAGCTACTTGGACGGGCAATGCTCGGCTGAGGAAGCCCGTGAACTGCTTTTGTGGGTGGCCGAGTCGGAAGAGAATCGTCTTTATTTCAAGGCATTAAAGGATCAGTATGAGGTGTGGAACCTCACCGACTTCGCCATGCCCGAGCTCGACGAGACCGATGTGGAAGCCGCCCTTGATATCGTCAATGCCAAGATTGATGCTATCGAGGAGACTGAGACTGAGACCAAAGTGGTGCAGATGCCGTGGCTCCGCCGCAACTACAAATATGTTTCCGGTGTGGCCGCCGCCTTCCTCATAGCCCTGTTCGTGGGCTTCTTGGTACGCAACAACTTCAATTCAACTGTGACTTACGCCTTCAACGGACAAAACGAATCGTCATACATCCTTCCCGACAACACTTCGGTTAACTTCAATAGCGAAGGTTCACTGAGCTATACCAAACATTTTGGCAAGTCTGATCGTTCCGTCGACTTCGAAGGTGTGGCCTATTTCGATGTCGCCAAAGACGAAACTAAGCCCTTCGTCCTCCATTGCAACAACATGGACATTGAAGTGCTCGGTACTAGTTTCTTACTGAATGCCGATAAGGATGCCGAGCATTACACCGTCGACCTTTATTCAGGCAAGGTGAAGATGACCACTTTTGACAAAAAAAGCAACATCCTGTCAGTAGTGGAAATCAACCCAGGAGAACGCGGCGTGTGGAATGCCTCTGCAAACGAACTGAAAGCGATGAGCTATTCCGAGGTGAAGGAAGACGAGCTGCTGACCGAGCATGTGCTGGTGTTCAATAACGAGAAGCTGTCGAAGATTGTCGAGGCTTTGGAGTACATCTACAAGGTTGAAATCGACCTTGGCGAGTCGTGCGCTTCCAAGAAACTCACTGCCCGCTTCTCCGATGACGAATCCATCGATGAGGTGCTCGAAACCATCGCCTTGGTGTCGGAAGTGACAGTCACCAAAAAAGGCGAAGTCTACCAGATTCGCTAAACGAAATCCCATTCCCAAGTTTCTTTTTTCAATTAAATGAGAGTCCTCTCATTTTTTTGTCGTATCTTAGCGGCCTATTTTGAACTCATTTGGAAATGGAATACCCTCATCTCGATATATCTCTTAACAAACAGAAAGATAGAAAAACGGGGTTGCGATGGCTACCACTGTTGTTCCTGTTTTTCCTCACTCTAGCCCTCCCAAAAAGCTCCAAAGCCCAATCGTTTAACCCTTTGATTTCATTCTCGGTCAAGTCGTGCACTTTGGACAAAGCCTTGGAAAAACTCTTCGCCGATTATGAACTGAATGTGGCCTTCAGCAAGGCAGAACTGAGCAAAATCCGCATCGAAAGCTATTCCTGTTCCTATAAATCTGTAGAGGAAGTGCTGACCGACCTGCTGAAAGGCACCGACTATGGCTTCAAGAAAGTCGGCAAGCAATATGTAATCCGAAAGAACCAACAACTTGCGAACGAACCTGAAGCCACAATAACAACTCCTGTTGAACCTATTACTGAAGTCGCCAAGCCTAAACGAGACACTGTGGTCGACAAGACGGACAAAACCATACACATCTACGACACCTTGCAGATCATCCGCACCGTGATGCGTTACGACACCATCGTTCAGGTGAAGCACGAGGTACAGACGGACACAGTGTATCAGGTGAAGTATAGAGGTCTAGAAATTCCATGGCCTAAATTCCGCAACAACGGCTGGTTCATCACACCGTCGATAGGCTTAGGCTCTGCCCAATTCAAACATGAATTCGACTTGCCGAAACCCGAAGACGGCTCGGTCGAGTTGAACCCAAGTCTAGTCTATGGCATCGGCCTTGACGGCGGCTACAAGCAAAACCGCCTCAGTGTGGGCATGAACCTTGGTTATCGCTCGGTGCGTTACCGTTTCCTGCTTGAGCAGACCGTTTTCTCCGGCGATTGCTATGTGAACGACACCTTGGACACCTATTATGTGGTGCATCCCACGGGCGACACCACCTACCAATACATCTTGGATTCGACTTACATCCCATTGACCACGACCCATTACGCCTACCGCGATATCAATCGTCTAGATTACTTGACCTTCGGACTCTTTGCTTCCTTCGACTTCGTCAAAATGGAGCATTTCAGGGCCTTCGTCAAGGCTGGCGCTTCGATTGATTTCTTGGTCGATTATGCTGGTTCGCTTAACGCGACCGAGTCGCCTTTCCATGCCCCCATTTCCAAGGAGCAGGTGGAACCCACCCGTCTTTCCTATTATGGCGGTTTGGGCGTAGCATGGAAGGTGGCCAACCGCATCGAATTCATTCCCGAAGTTCATTACCGCGTGACCAATGGCTCTTTATACCGCGCCGACTTCCCCTTCGACATGCACATGCGACTATGGGACTTCCGACTAAGTTTGACCTATTACTTCTAAACCATGAAACCGCTCAAACACATACGGCATCTCTTGCTCCTGCTCCTCTTGGCACAGGGCGTTTGGGTCGAGGCACAACATTATGTTCCGATCAACGGAGAGATTGACTCGTTGTTGGTTTTGCCAAAGTTGGGCGGCGATTCGGTGTATTGGGTGAATGAGTCGCTGACCGTGCAAAACGGCGGCACCTTACGCATGGAAGGGGGCGTGAAGATGTACTTTGGACAATCAGCCTATCTTCGTGTTGACAACGGTAACCTCTTGCTTGACGGGCAACAAAACGACTCCATCTATCTACTTTGCTACGAGTTTTCGCATGACTGGGCCGGCATCCAATTGAAAAACATTTCCGTAGAAGACACTGTAAGGATCTCCTACGTCGAAGTCGTGGGGGCCCTGACCGCCTTGAATGCTTCCACCAGCAACAATGTGGTTGTTAGCCATTGCACATTCAACAACTATTATGCAGGCAAAGGCATCGAACTTATCGACTGCAACCATTTCTTAGTCGATAGCTGCTTCTTCTTTCAATGTGTGTCGGGCATCGAGCTGAAAGCACGTGCCGCCGACAGTGAAGACAACATCTTTTCACACAACATCTTCGACCAAGGACAGATTAATCTCGAGATCTCCAATGTGGGTTACGGCTTCAAATGCAACCGTAACCACGTTTTGGACAATTGTTTCCAAGGGGCTGCCACAGCCATCAGCTTTGAAACTTTAGGCGGCATCTCCGACAAAGACGCTACCAACTACATCGAGAACAACCTTATCTCTTCGGACCTGCCGGAAGGCGGATCGGGCTATTCATCGTACGGACTGAAGGCGGCCATGGACTCTGTCGTCATCCGCAACAACGTGTTTTGGAGCAACGACGAGGCCATTAGGATGATGAAGGTTTGCCATCTCATCGTGGAGCATAACTCTTTCTTTGAAAACGAGCTAACTATCTCCAACTTGCTGACAGCCGGATCGCTGCAATTTGAAGGCAACACCATCAGCGAGGCAAAGAAAAGGATTGTGAGTTTCCCCTCTAACAAATCACGGATGAATGGCAACAACTTCCTACACTATAAGAAAAACACAACCCTCTTCGCCAACGTCACGACCGACGACATTGACATGCGGGGCAATTACTGGGATGCGGAAACCACTGCCGACATTGAATCAGTGATTCTTGACAAGCACGACTCCCCATCCTTAGGCGAAATCATCTATGAAGACAACCTGCCTGAATGCGACACCACTGCACCTATCGCACCACCATTCATGGTAAAAAAGCAGTTGGTGAACAACAGATGGCTAATCTCATGGGACGAAAACAAAGAACAGGATGTCGACCATTATGTGTTGTTTTACGGTTACTTCAACTACTACAAATTCACCAACTGCATTGACAATATCACTGACAATTCATATATTCTCACACCGCAACAAGCTGAGAATGTAGCTATTATGGCTTGCGACCGTCCTTACAATCCCGACGTGTATGCCTCCGTTGGGCAAAGTGCCTATGCCTTCGCCAACTATTATCCCTACGCGGGTCACGATGGCACGCTCTGTGCTTCGCAATCGGGCTATTCCATCAATGATGCCAACATCCCATACATCTATAGCAGTTTCATTTGGCAAAGCTCAGGTACTGGTGTATTCTCTGATTCAATAGCATTGCGCACCATATATTACCCTTCGGATGAAGATTACGAGGCGGGAGAAGTGACACTCACCTTGCGTGTGACCAACAACGGTGTGACCAAAAGCGATGCCTTGCATCTAGAGCTATACAAGGCGTTGAGCGTGTATGCCGGAGAGGATGGCTTCAATAGCATGAACCAACCACTCTTTCTCGACCAAGCCGAGGCTATCAACTACGACTCGTTGCGTTGGCATTCTTTGGGCGATGGTCGTTTTGAAGATTCATTGGCTTTGCAAGCCGTCTATTATCCCGGTGAACTCGATAAAGAGCAAGGTTATGTGGAATTAGAGCTCGAAGCTTGGTCGTTCTGCGGCCACGCGTCCGACATAGTGCGTTTTGACCTTTTCAAAGACTATTCCCTTAAAGGAAGGACATGGGTAGGTGGCACGTTGCGACCTCACACCCAAGTGATTGCTGCAGCATTGAGTGACGACAACCCGTTTGTCTCAGGATTCTACCGTACGGTTTCGGACGACGAAGGCCTCTTCAAATTTGACGCCTTGCTGCCTGATACCTACATTCTATATGCCTTCCCTGACACTTTGGAGGCAGAGTCTGGCGGCTGCTACTACCTAGGAGACTTCCAATGGAACGAGTCGAATATGATTGAGATGGATGGAGACGTCTATGACGTTGACATCGATTTACCTTTAGTGGCACAAGGATTCCGCATAGGAGAAGGCATTATCAACGGCATTTTCGATTATCCAGAGGTCCCGTTCAAGGCCCGTGACTTCTATTGTCAGCCGTGGCTGCGCGAAGGCAGCGATGTCTCATATTGCTCAGAGGGATTGTCGAATGTTGGCATATTGCTGCTCAATGCGAACAAACAATGCATCTTGGGCTTTGCCTTGACAGGTCCCAATGGCCATTTCAACTTCACCGACCTACCTTTCGGCACTTACTATGTGATGGCCGATCTACCACGCTATGGACGTGGTATGTGCGAAGAAATAACACTCTCACCTGAACAACCATCGATGAGCGGCTTGCACCTCTTTATCGGCAGTGAAGGTAGGGTTTGCCTGAGACCCGGTTTCGAGACTTTGGCCTCCAAATTGAGTCTCCACCCCAATCCTGTTGATACAGAACTGGTTGTCGATGGACTGAAAGGTAACACAGTTTACCAAGTGACAGTGATGAACCTCTTGGGCACGACGGTAATGCCGACAACCACTACACACACCAACCTTTTAGGCGAGTTGCCAATGACAGTTGGTGAATTACCGCCTGGTGTTTACTTCATCCATGTCAATGACGGCACAGAACCAATCATGGCGAAGTTTATGAAACAATGAAAGGGCTGACTATGAGAGAAATGAAGAGTTTTTTGATGGTTCTTACTTTGTTGCTAATGGGGGTACGGATGGCCATGGGGCAGGTTTTGGTTTACGGTGAAGTGAACGAGCAAGATTATTCGACACCAATTGAAAACGCCACAGTGACCTTCTCTGGTATTGATGTCGCTGGCGACTCGGTGGTTTATCATCTTACCACTGATTCCCTTGGCTGTTTTTCCGACAGTATTAACGCAGGCATATATCGGGTCTGGGCTTCTGCTGAAGGATATCAAACGGAATACCAAACAGACTCACTGGAAATCGAGAATGGGCAATACTTCTTTGGGCTCTATTTTGTCCTTTATGAAATTTATCATCCCGTACGTTACGTGGCGGCGCGTCAATACACAAACGACTTGGTGCGCATCACTTGGTCGATGCATGAGCCCCTTCTCTTTGAAGACTTTGAGACTGGTGGCTTCGATCGGTTCCCTTGGAACAACAACCTTTGTGAACACCCATGGGCCATCGACACGCTCCATGCCTACGAAGGCCGGTATTGCATGAAATCGACCTGCGAAGGTTTATGCGATGGCATTTCGCAAATCGAGGTTTCAGTGTATGTGCCCTTGGAAGGACAGATGAGCTTCTACAGCAAGATTTCATCAGAAAACCCATGGGACAAAGGACAATTTTATCTGGATGGAGTGAAGAAGTTGGAATGTGCAGGTGAAGAAACTTGGACCGAGCATCAATTTGACATCACAGCAGGGGAGCATTTGTTACAATGGGAATATGTGAAAGATGCCTCCACCGACGTGGGGGACGACTGTTTCTATGTAGATTGCATCCACTTTTACCAAGAGGACAGCTCCAAAACAACGCGTTCATTCCAATACTATGATCTATTCCGAAGCCGATTTGAAGAAACACCCGTGTTGATGGCCTCGCATCTGACCGACACAGTGTTCATGGACATGAACTGGAATAGCCTGCCTTGGGGACAATACCGATGGGGCGTGAGCCGCTATTACGAAGGCAACCGCGGCAACTCTGATACCATCTGGTCAGCCTATTTGGACAAAGACATGACTACAATGCTTGAAATCCAAGCCTTCACCAATGTGGGGCTGTCGCCAGCAGGAGCCACAGTGACGCTCTCGTCGCACAGCGGCCAAGGCCATGACTACCAAGCCACATTGGATGCCAATGGACGCGTATCGATATCCACCTACCGCGACTCATACGACCTAAGGGTGCATCTTGACGGCTTTGTTGACTATGTTTCGGACTCGACGGTGTCCGTTTTTGAGCCGACCCAAATCGAAATCACATTATTAGAAGCCACTGATGGCATTGACAGCCTGTATGTTTCTTCCACTGGCTGGGCTATTTGGACTTTAGAAGAATCACAACAACGTAACTTACAATATTTTGAAGTTTCATTAAATGGAGAAATAGTTGGCCAAACCACCAATATGTCTTTCCAATTTGATGTCAGCAACTTGTTAGAAGGCGACATCTGTACGGCTCAGGTAAGACCAGTGTATCTTTCGGAAACTGGCGAATGGAAGTCGTACCAATGGGTGTATCGATCATGCACTAATTTCGCCGGCCCAACAAACTTGACATGGTTGATGAATGGCGAACTGCTACAACTATCGTGGGTTTATCCGGAGGGAGATTTTGTAGGTGCCATTCTTTTGCGAGACGGTGAGTTTCTTGGCTTTACCGAGGAAAACACCTTCTTGGACGAAACCGTAGAGTTGCATGGCGAGGTGACTTATTGCCTACGCCTTGTGTACAACGGTGCCCTTGATGGCACCTATTATTCTATGTCGTGCGAGGAATGCGTCACGGCCTTCTTCCCTGCCTATTGCAATCCACCAGCCAAGTTGGACGGAGTGGTCTATTATGAGGACGAAAACGACCATGGTGCTTTGGTTTCGTGGGGCGAACGTCCTGAGCCTATCACCCAATGGTTGTATTACGACAACGGAACGTTCAAGCGCTCTTTGGGCGGTGACGACGAGCCACGCATATTTTGGGCCGTGCGTTATAGTGCGGAAGACTTGCTCGATTATGTTGGTATGGCATTGAAAAAGGTGTCGCTCTACGATGTGGGTGCCGGCACCTATCAGTTATGGATCTATGTGGGAGGCGACTCAGCACCGCGCACCTTGGTCCGCTCCCAAAACATGGCCTTGACCAACGCGCAAGCTTGGCATGAGGAAATCATCAGTCCTGCCTACGAAATCCCTGAAAACGAACCAATTTGGATTGTTGTAGGACAGCAAGGCTTGTCTCGTCCGGCTGCCGCATGCCAGGACATGGGCAATGCCAACGGTCGATGGGTGTCGTTGGACGGTCAAACCTGGACCGACATGCATACCTTCAACATGTACTACACCTGGATGCTGCGCGCCTTTGTCACCAATCAAGCGGGACGCGAGATGGCACTCGGCAAAGACGGCTACATCTTGCAGCAATACAATCTGTATCGCTCGTTCGACAACACAGACTATGAACAAGTTGCATCAATTCCTGCCATAGAAAGTCAACTTTATTATGAATACCACGACAACTTGGCCGATGATAACCACGAGGATGTCTATTACCGCTTGACGGCCTTCTATTTGGCCGACAATGGTGAAACCTGCGAGTCGGACTATGCCGCCTCTTTGAACGACCCCGAACAGAACTATGTCGCAATAGACCTGACTTCGACCGATGAAAACCAAGCGCTTGATTTCAAGCTCTATCCCATTCCGACAAGCGGCCAAATCACCATTGCATTGGAAGGGTTGCAGAAGGTCGTGGTTTATAACACTTTGGGACAGATTTTGTTCAACAAAGAGGTCAATAGCGATTTGCTTCAACTCGATTTGTCTGGCTTCGGAAATGGCTTGTACTGGATAAAGGTAATGGCGCAAGACTGGATGGCGGTTAATCCTATAATTATTTCAAGATAAGCCTTGAGAAAAAATGAAACGTTTTATAAGTATTATACCGGTACTATTTGTCTTTTTTGTTTCTTGCAATTTGCAGAGATCTACAGATACATTAGTTTGCGAACAGGGAACGGAAGGATATGATGAAATTATGCTTCTTAATGGCGACACGATGTTTGCCATGCCTTATCCTGATGGGTCAGGATACAGGCCGTTAAGAAGAGGTAAGTTTTACAATTTTCGTGCAGGAACAGATAACGAAAAGGCTTTTTTTGTTACAGAAGGAGGTTCTGTTATTGCTAGTCATATAGACAATTGTGTAAAAACAGATTCCTTCTTATTGGCGGATCGCAAGCCATTAGATAGTATTTTCGGTTCGCTTCAAACACTTCCGTGCCCGTTTGACAGCAGTTCGACATACTCAGGAAGACCATACGTTAACTATACCAATCGTAAAGATCGGGAACGACAGCTAAGGGAAAGCCCTATCCATGACTTTTGGATAATTGACCAGAAGGCTTCCGATGTGTACGGACCGATGTCATTTGAGCAATACCTGAAAAAGAAAAAAGAACTTAATGTTCCTAATGAACTTAAATTGAAAAGCGAGTTAAACCAATAAAAAGCCTTATCTTTGCCGCTCCAAATTGTAAGATTGGCTTTTGCCGAATCGGAGATTTCAATGGAGTTAAACGGTAAGCGATGATTTCAATCCAAAACCTAAGCATGCACTTCACCGGTGAGGACCTCTTCACCGACATTTCCTTTTTGATTCGCGAGAAGGACCGCATCGGCTTGGTGGGTAAAAACGGTGCGGGCAAGACTACACTACTGAAGCTTATCTGTGGATTGGAACAACCTTCAAAGGGCGATGTCATCATCCCTCAAGGTGTTACCATCGGCTATCTGCCTCAAGAGAAGAATGTCAACAGCACGAAAACCGTTTTGGATGAAGCACTTTCCGCTTTCGATGAATACCATCAATTGGAACGCGATTCGGAGCGTCTGCAGCAGGAACTAACCGACCGCACCGATTACGAAAGCCCGCAATACGAGAAACTTATTGTCAATCTGAACAACTTGAACGACCGCTTGGCATTGCTCGGCGGCAATAGCATCGAAGGCGAAGCAGAACGAATTCTGGTCGGTTTGGGCTTCGACCACGATGACATGCTGCGACCCATGCGCGAATTCAGTAACGGCTGGCAGATGCGCGTAGAATTGGCCAAAATCCTGCTGAAAAAGCCCAACCTGCTCCTTCTCGACGAGCCTACCAACCACCTCGACATCGAGTCCATCCAATGGCTCGAAGGCTTTTTGAAGGCATATTATGGGGCCATTCTGATGGTCTCTCACGACCGCGCTTTCTTGGATAACATCACCATACGTACGGTGGAGATTTCCAACGGCAAAATCTATGACTACAAGGTGCCGTATTCCGATTATGTCGGTCTGCGCGAGGAGCGTGTCGACATGCAACGCTCGGCCTACGAGAACCAGCAGCGCGAAATCAAGAACATCGAGGCCTTCATCGAACGATTCCGCTACAAGGCGACCAAAGCCAAGCAGGTGCAGAGCCGCGTGAAGATGCTCGAGAAGATGGATGAGATTGTGGTGGATGACATCGACAGCACCGCCATCCATTTCAAGTTTCCGCCTGCACCGCATTCCGGCAAGGTCACACTGGAGCTTAATCATGTTGGCAAGTCATACGGCGACCTAGTTATCCTCAAGGACATCAACCTGCTGATTCCGAGAGGTGAAAAAATAGCCTTTGTGGGACGCAACGGCGAAGGTAAGTCCACGCTGTCTAAAATCATTTGCGGTGTGCTCGACCATGAAGGCGAGGTGAAACTAGGTCACGAGGTAAAGATTGGCTATTATGCCCAAAACCAGCAGGACATGCTCGACATGAACAAAACCGTATTCGAGACCCTGGATGATGTGGCCGTTGGCGAAATGCGCTTGAAAGTGAAAGCTTTGCTTGGTTCGTTCCTTTTCCGAGGCGACGACATCGACAAGAAGGTGAAAGTGCTCTCAGGCGGCGAGAAAGCCCGCCTATCCTTGGCCAAGATGCTGCTTTT
The DNA here is from genome assembly GCA_902794155.1 of uncultured Bacteroidia bacterium. Lineage (GTDB taxonomy): Bacteria > Bacteroidota > Bacteroidia > Bacteroidales > F082 > Limimorpha. Next base: position 19,212 of record CADBGN010000042.1, on the reverse strand, counting down.
CCCAACCAACTTGTTGGTCCTCGACGAGCCCACCAACCACTTGGACATGCTTTCGAAAGACATTTTAAAGAATGCCTTGATCCAATACGACGGCACATTAATCATTGTCTCCCACGACCGCGATTTTCTGCAAGGCCTGACCAACAAAGTCTATGAGTTCCGCAAGCCGAACATCAAGGAGTACGTTGGCGACATCTATGATTTCTTGGAACAGAAGAACCTTACTCATTTGAAGGAGTTGGAGATAGCTGCCAAACAACAGCCTCAAAAAGTCGCCGCTGAACCTGTTTCGCAGAACAAGATCAATTACGAACGCAAAAAACAGATCGACGCCAAATTGCGCAAGGTCGACAAAGAGATCCAGCGCCTCGAAGAAACCATCGGCAAACTCGAAACCGAACTAGCTGAACTAGATACCATCATGGCTACCCCCGACCAACATCCCGACATCAAAATCGACAATGACTGGTATTGGGCATACGGGCAGAAGAAAGAGCAACTCCAAAACCTGATGGACGACTGGGGCGAGAAGCAGATTGAGCGTGAAGAGATTATGTCGGAATATGTTTGAGCACAAACATGCTTATACTTTATTCAAAAAAAACGGATAATCCACAAACTCCTTTGAAAATCAATGGATTAAAAATGTAATAATCTTATTTTCAACTATTTATGAAAAACCATTGGTTTTTTTCTTATCTTTGCGTTCGATTCTGAAAACAAAAAACCAACAATAGCATAAATTTCAACGGATTATGTACCAAATTTTTAAAGACCAACTCGACAAGTCAAAACTCATCATTTCTGGCGTAAAGAGGAATCAACGCCTCGGTCGCGACGCCGGCGTGGAGGAAAGCGTGATGCAGAAGATGGAGGAAGACTGCAAACGTTTGGAAGCCGTTTCTGCCGAAATTGACAAACTTCACGAAGAACTCCGAAAAAAGAGTGATGAAGCCCACAAAGCATTGAACACCTTGAAAAGTAGAACTCAGACCGTAAAAAAAGCCATTAAGTCAAAGTATGACCAGACTTGGTGGACCAAATTCGGTATTCCTGACAGAAGATAAGTCCTATTCTTTGTTTAACCCACAAAAAGTCGCTTTTTAAGAGGCGACTTTTTTTGTGCGTATCACGACCATCTTCTCCCCTTTTAAGGTGGTGGCAAATAGATAAATGGCATCACCATCAAAGATCTTCAGTGTCTTTCGCAATTCGGCTACTGATTGTGGGAAATTACGTACTGCGATACTAGCTCTCTCAACATCGTGAAGCAAATTCTGCTTCACTTTCTTATTATAAGATGCCCAGCCTTCGACCTCAAAGATCCTGCCAGGAAAGTTAGGAATCAACTGCTCGGACGTATATAAATTACTGTTTTTATGCAATTTGAAAACATCAAATCGATGAGTTAGCAGCTTATAGCAACCTGCTTTCATAACTGCTGGATTGGGTTCATAGAGATAATTCATGACACCATCTGCGAGCCTGCTTTGGCTATTGTGTTCTTCTTCCAATGTAAACTGCAACGGTGGTTGACAGGTCATCAGATTGACGCAGGTGTATTGCACCACACCTTGATAGTCGCGTTCCAAAATGAAATCCAATTCCTTACATTCATTGGCTACGGCCACCACATGCACTTCCCTAACATGACGCAACTCCTCCACTGCCCTACTGATATCAAGCATCGGAGATAGTTTTATCATCACTTGCTTCGCCTTTTGCAGCAGCAAATCCTGCAACACCGAAACATCAGGCGTACAGTCGCTGATGGAGACCGTCTTATGCCCGTGTTCGTCCCTTCGGGCTGGGTCTATGAAGATGCAATCCTTGGGTTCGCAATGCTTCAGATAATTCTCCGCCGCTTCGTTCAGCACATCGACATCAGCATTCAGAATCGCAAAATTATGTCGTGCCAAATTGCAGAGTTCGGTCTGCATCTCCACATAGTCGGTTTGTATAAAACTCTGAGAAATGAAATAGGTATCGATACCCAAGCCACCAGTCAAGTCGGTAAAGGTTTGGCCTTGCAACAAACTTGCTTTATATTGTGCACTAGCCTCCGAAGAGCATTGCTCAATGGAGAGATGGGCGGGAAAGAGCAAGTCCTCATTTTCGGCCCATTGCGGCACTTTTTTTTGCAGGAGCTGTCGAGCTGCAATCTGACGCAGGGCCAATGAAACGTCAGTGCCGACGGGCGCCTTTTTCAAGGCGAGCGTCGGCACGTCGGCATTCAGGTTTTTCCTGATGAATTGCTTTGTTATATCGTTCAAATTCAAATCTTCTTCAGGTTCATTACCTCCAGGTCAGTGAGGAAACGCCACTCGCCACGGGGAAGTTTGTATTTGTCGAGACCAGCAAACATTACTCGATCAAGCTTGGTCACCTCGTAGCCGAAGTGTTCGAAGATACGGCGGACGATGCGGTTGCGGCCCGAGTGAAGCTCGATGCCAATGCTCTTCTTGCTGTCATCATCTTGATCATATGCAATATTATCAGCTGCGATGGGACCATCGTCCAGCTCGATGCCTTCCGAGATACGGAGCATATCATTTTTGGTCAAAGGCTTGTCCAAAATGACATGATAAAGCTTAGGAATCTCACTACTAGGATGGGTCAACTTCTTGGCCAAATCGCCATCGTTAGTAAACAGCAAGAGGCCCGTGGTCTGCTTGTCGAGACGCCCCACGGGGAAAATGCGCTCAGGGCAGGCATCTTTGACCAGTTCCATCACGGTATCACGCTCGTAGGGGTCATCAGAAGTGGTGATGTAACCTTTGGGCTTATTGAGCAGGATATAGCGGAGTTTTTCACGGTTGAGTGTCTGGCCACCATAAACTACCTTGTCTTCGGTCTTCACCTTATAGCCCATCGTGGTGATCACTTCACCATTCACCTCTACACAACCAGCCTTTATGAGGTCGTCGGCTTCACGACGGGAGCAGATACCACAGTCGGCCAAGTATTTGTTCAAACGAATTTCGCCTGTGGCTTTAGGGCGGTCATACAGCGGGTCTTTCTCGCGGACATAGCCCTTACGGCCACGACGTGGCTCTTCCTCATCTTCAAAACCGCGACGCGGGCGGTCATCGAAACGGCGGTTGCCACCATGCGGTCTGTCATCGTCAAAGCGGCGGCGAGGTCTGTCTTCATCATCAAATCTACGACGTGGACGCTCGTCATCGAAGCGGCGACGAGGCTTTTCGTCGTCATGGAAACGGCGCTCACGCGGCTTGTCATCGTCGAAGCGACGACGAGGGCGCTCGTCATCATCAAATCTGCGGCGGGGACGGTCGTCAAAACGGCGTTCGCCACGAGGTTTGTCATCATCAAAACGGCGACGCGGTCTGTCATCGTCGTCAAATCTACGACGTGGACGCTCGTCATCGTGGAAACGGCGTTCACGCGGCTTGTCGTCATCAAAACGACGGCGCGGACGCTCGTCATCATCGAATCTACGGCGAGGACGGTCGTCACGACGGCCTTCACCGTGTTCGTCGTCGAAGCGGCGGCGGGGACGGTCACCAAATTTACGGTCGCCGAACCTGCGGTCGCCACGGTTGTCATCAAATCGGCGCTCACCTCTCGGCTTGTCGCCAAAACTTCTCTCTTCGCGTCCTTCCTCGTCACCGTCGCGGTGATAGAACTTGAAGGACTTTCTCTGCTGGAATTCATCTTCAGCAGGCTTTCTGGTGCGCGGACGCTTGCCAGATCTCTCGTTGTCAGTCATTTTGTTGTTGTATAAATAATGTAGATGTGATATTGGACTACGGGACGCGGGGCTGCGCGACTCGCGACTTTCAAGTCCCGTCGTTTCGAACATTTGAGACTCCGAAGTCCGATAATGGGCGGCAAAAGTACGAATAATTTGGGAAACTAACCTTTATTCGCTCAAATTATTAATGCAAACCTTCGGAAAATCTCTTTTCAACTCATTGATTTTCTTCTCTCTCAGCAATTCAAACCTCTTGAATGCCTCACTCCCAGGAAACAAGGGTTTATGCTGAAGCATCTGCTTCACTTCGGAAACGGCTTGGATGGCAGGTTTTTCTTCGGGATCAACGGCAAAATCAGTGAAACGCTCCCAGACGTAGCGCACCGCCTGATTGGTCGGATGCACCATGTCTTCCTTGTAGAAACGGTAATCGCGCAACTCGTCCAAGAGGATTTCGTAGGCGGGGAAATAATGGGCATTGCCGAATTGTCTACAAACTTCATCGACAGCGAGCAATAGCGCGGACTTACTGAGTTGGTTCTCATGAAGGCCGTCTTTCAGATGGCGCAATGGCGATACGGTAAAGATAAACCGCTTTTTAGGGTGCTGTCGGACGATTTCAGAAAGGCATTGGAAAGACTGTTCCACTGAAAGGAAAACCCGCTCAAAACGCAATGCAGGAAGTTTATGGCAGTTGGAAACCACTTCTTGAGTCTCTCTATTCTTAAACACCCATGAGGTGCCCAAACTGATGACGACCCACTTGGAATCCAAGAAATGCGCATGAGCCTCGACAAGGTTTTGGTTGACCTGTTCAAGCAACGCCGCCTCAGAAACGTTCCAGAAAGCCGTATTATGGCTGAATGTGCAGTATTGTCCCTCACCTACCCGGATCACTTCCTCATGGCAAAATGGGATTCCAGTATGGAGTCGCTCCACCGATTGCGCGATGCTGGCTGGGTTGTAAAGCACACCAAACGGATTCACCATGGCATCGAAGCCCAAGCCCCGACATAAAGCGCCCACCTCATCGGCAAAGCAGGAACCCAAGAAAAGCAAACCGTCGCCATAGGCGATGGTTTGCTCCAAAGGTTGAATCTTTATTTCGGTCTGAAGAATCATTTGTGCTCCGCCAAATATCTCTCCACCTCGATGCCTGCCATGGCACCCGTACCGGCTGCCACAATGGCCTGACGATAGATGCGGTCCTGACAGTCGCCGCAAGCGAAGATGCCCTCCACATTGGTGGCCGTCGACTTGGGCTTGGTGATGATGTAGCCTTCCTCATCCATTTCGAGGATGCCCTTGAAAGGCTCAGTGTTAGGCGTATGGCCAATGGCCTCGAAGAAGCCGTCCACATAGATGGTGCGCTCTTCTTTGGTGTCGCTATGATACAGCACCGCACCCTTCAATTTCTTCATGAAGCCTTGCTGCTCACCAAAGAGCTCCTTGGTCTGATGTTTCCACAGCACTTCGATGTTGGGCGTATTCAGCACACGGTGTTGCATGGCCTTGGAGGCGCGCAGCACGTCGCGACGCACAATGAGATAGACCTTGTTGCAGAGCTTAGCCAGATAGGTGGCATCCTCACAAGCCGTGTCGCCACCGCCTACAACTGCCACGTCTTTACCTTTATAGAAGAAGCCGTCGCACGTGGCACAAGCCGACACGCCACCACCTTTGAACTCTTCTTCGGTAGGCAAGCCAAGATAACGCGCTGCCGCACCCGTAGAGACGATGATGGAATCGGCCAAAAGTTCGCCGTCATATTCCGTTGTCACCTTGAAAGGACGCTGGCTGACATCGATAGCAGTAACTTCGCCTTCGCGAATCTCAGCGCCGAAGCGCAAGGCCTGCTGACGGATGTCTTCCATCATGTCGGGACCATTAATGCCCTTGGGGTATCCAGGGAAGTTTTCGATTTCGGTGGTCTGGGTGAGTTGACCTCCAGGCTGCATGCCTTCGTATACGACGGTTTTTACATCAGCGCGGCAGGTATAGATGGCTGCTGTATAGCCCGCAGGACCAGAGCCAATTATCAGACATTCAATATGTTCCATTTGAATTAGATTAAAGTTTAGAGTTTAGGGTTTAGAGTTATACCTTGCAAAGGTAACTTTTTTTTCGGAAAGTGAACATCAATTCAAAAAACATTCGTATCTTTGCAGCCGCAACCGCAAAACCAATCGGGGTGTGGTGCAGTTGGCTAGCATTCTTGCATGGGGTGCAAGCGGTCGCCCGTTCGAGTCGGGCCACTCCGACAAAAAAGCAGCAGAGTTTCTGCTGCTTTTTTTGTTTGACACGCTTTGCGTCATTACGAGGAACGAAGCCATCCAGGGCATTTGCTTTTACTCTAGATTGCCTCATCGCTCCTCCTCGCAATGACGCAAAGCGACAACAAAAAAAAGGACGTCCGAAGACGTCCTTTTTCATTGTCATTGGCAAACCATCAATACTCCCAGAGGCTCTGTTCGAAGTCGAACATTTCGTTCTTGATGCGCTCTGATTCGTAGAGAGCATCAATGTTGAACGCATAAGAGTTGATGTAACGGTCATAAACGTTCTCTTCTTTGATGATGTAACTGTCGAAGATACGCTTTTGAAGGACTTCGTCATAAGTACGACGTTGTGCCGAGTTGTTGCGGTTGAAGGCGAAAGCCTTGGCTAGCACGTCACGAGAATCCTCATAAGGAATCCAGCACACCTGAGAGAGGCCACCGTCATCGTCAACAACGATGGGACCCAAAGCGATAATGCGAACCAGGAATTGCGACAATTTCTTATCGAAATACCAGTCTTCCTTGACTCTCAGACGCGTCACGTTAATCATGCGGTCTTTGAAGACAATCTCATTGGGTACTTCTTCTCCATCTTTCCAGATGACAGGTGGATCGCCAATCTTCACGTTTTCCTTTTCGAAGTCGTCGCGAGTTAGGGGAGTCACCATATCGTCGATGTTGTTCTCAACGCGGTAAGGCGTGATGTCACCACTGTTGATGCCATCATAAATCACTGTGATGAGGTTTCTCCAGTCCTCGGTCGGATTAATCGGGTAGTAGAACACTTGATTGATCTTCTGACGGAAGTCGATCTCCCTAATCACCGTCTTCTTCCACATGACGTTTGACTCATCGATGATCGGAAGCGGCGACGGGGCCTTTTCGTTCATGATTTGCTGTTGACCAGAGAGGATGCTGTTCTTCGGCGGCTTGACGTCGGTCGTCTGCGCATTCAAGCACAGGCTGCCAAAGAGCGCCACAAGGGTCAACATTGAAACAAGTGTCTTTTTCATCTTATAAAGGTTTAAATTGTTCATTACTTGATTTCAACACCAATAGGCGTTTCGATAGTCTTGGTCTTGCCGTCGTTACCGCGCACCTGGATGGCAGTGAACACAAACATGTCACCTACATTGGCTTGGCTGATGGCATTTCTGATCTCATCAGTAAATGCACCACTACCAGCCTTGGCTTCCTTGGTGGTACCACTCTTGGTCTTGTAACGGAAAGTATAACCAACCACATCATAACGAACGCCATCGAAGTCGAAGTCCTTCATCTCGGCTTCAACGCGACCGGCAGCTTGAAGAGCGCTCTTCGACACCTGACCATTCACCACGTTACGGATGAGAGCCACGGGCTTCGGAAGGTCTTTCACACGGAACTTCATGCTACCGAGGCTGGAACCGCCCGAGCTGACGCTGATGGTCACTTCGTTGGCCTCACCAGGACGCAGGTTGTAGGTACCGTTACCCGTTCTGGTCAATGAGCCGCTGCTAGCAGAGGCGGAAATCTCGCCACCGACACCGCCACCGACGGCAATCGGGTTGTCGATACCACGATACACCACGTTCATCTTGACGGCCGACACGCTCACCGCAGGAGGAGCCACGGTGAAGGTATTCTCAAACGGGAAGTCCTTCATCTCGTTGGTCGAAGGATCGAGCATCTTGATGTAACCTGTGTATTTGTGCTGACCCACACCGCAGTTGAAGTCGAGGTTGATGACACCTTGACCATCGCTGGTGTATTCCTTTTCGGCACCACCGTCCAACTTGACGTAAGCCTTGGTCTGCGTGTTCTGCCATGCAGTCACCATAGCTTGAGCCTTATAGGTCTGACCAGAGAGGAGGTAGCCGCTTTCAGCAAACACCTTGGCACCAATCTCATCAAACTTATAGTCGGCAGCGTGGATGTTCGTCATCAGTTGGGTGACGGCATTCAACTCGGCAGTTTGGGCATCCGAGATAAGCTTGTTCAACAAGGTGACATCAGCAACCAACACCGTGTGGTGGAAGTTGTGATACTCCCAGCTTTTCTGAAGTTCGTCTGTGGTACCAGGGGCATAGTCGATTTTAGCACCATAGTATTTAAGCATAGTGGTGTCAACCTTGACATTGTATTCTTTGGTAGGCACGTTTCCAAGTGCTTCCTTGTCGCGATTGAAGATACTATCGGTCATCAAGCCCATCTCATGGATGTGCTCTTCGCCCACAGCTTTGAAAATTTCAGATCTAAACTTACGGATTTTCTCGGAGAGCTCAAAAGCCACACCGTTGCCTTCTGGTTCACCCATCATATAGGCAGTAGGCTTATTGTAGTTATCTCTCGATTTCACCTTGGAAGTGTTGATATCGTAAATTCTACGACCGTTACGCAGGGTATCCGTATTCTTCAACAGGCCTTGTTCAAGAGCCATCGACACAGCCTCGGCAGAAGTCTTGGCCTTGTCGCATTCAATCTTCTTCACCAAGTCCCATTTGAGGGCCTCGACGTAATTGATGAGATCATCAGCTTCAGTTTTCAAGGCTTGAGCTTTTTCCCAATAGGGGCCTGCCTTTTCCGGCTCTTTACTATATTGGTCCGCAAAGGCGGCGTATTTCTGATCAATTTGATTCGCAAGTGTGATGTTTGTTGTTTGGACAAAGATGTCCTTCGAGACATTCATGGCTAACAAGGCAGTGTAGACCAGGTACATCATACCGATCATTTTCTGTCTTGGGGTTTCTTTTGCGCCTGACATAATCTTACTCCTTTTTTATATTAAACAATCAGGTTCGAGTAGAATTATGCCTTGATGTTCATTGCTGACAACATTCCACCATAGACGTTATTCAGGGCGGTGAGGCGCTGCGACAACTGAGTCAACTGCTGGTTGAGTTGGCCTGCGTTCTGTGATGAAGCGTTGAGGTTATCCATATACTTGTTCATAGTTTCGGTCAACTTCTTGCTGGCGGCTGAAGTCTGCTCGGCACCTTGGAGTTGGAGCTCGTAGATGGAGTTGAGTGACGTCATGCTGCTGGCCACTTTCTTGATGGTGTTGGCATCAAGGGCGCTGAAGTCGAGCTTGCCCAAAGAATCGGACAACTTTTGGTTAGTCTGAACGTAAGCATTCGAGAAGTCGGCGATTGACTTCGTGGCGCGATCCATAGCATTGGCGTAATTTGTGGTAGCAGCCATGGCATTGGAAATGTCAGCCATCTGACCAGCATTCTCAGCCAATTTGTCGATACCTCTACCCAATTTTTTGAAAGTATCTTCGCTAACGTTCATCTTTTCAAACATCTTGCTCAACATGGCTTCTTCAGCATCTGTAACAGCCGGCTTACCAGCGGCAGCGGAACCTGAAGTGGCAAACTGGGTTCTCTCCACGCCGTCCCAGTCTTCTTCCAATTCAACGAAAACATTATCCCAAGGATAATCCACATGTTGTGGCTCGAAAGCCGACATAAAGAAGATCAATGCTTCGATACCCAAACCGAGAGCCAGCATGAAGTCAGCACCAGGGATGTGGGTCAACTTAAAGTAAGCACCAATCATGACCACAGAGGCACCCCAACCATAGAGGTAACCCATGAAGGTCTTGTACTTTTTCGACATGAGGAATTTCTTGAATCCGCTAAGTTCTTTTTTTTGTTTTGCCATGACAATGATTTTTTTAGTTGTTTTGTTATTTAAATTTGTTGACTTCTTATTTTTCAAATATCTGTTTATCTGTAAACCCTCGACATTCTCGGGTTGTCGCCCTTGTTGCGGCCCAAGTAGGGCTGGATGCAACGGAAGCCCGTGTAGCAATTGGCCGAATCCTGATACTGATAGTCACGTGTAGTGACTTGCAGGTAGTAGGAAACATCTTTCCACGAACCACCGCGGACGACCTTACGCTTCATGACCGGCGGATCGTCAGCCTTGGCGTTGTAGGTATAATTGGGGTTCATGTCCCAAGTGAAGTTATACGAGTTGGGGTCGTAAGCGGTATTGGTCCACTCTGACACGTTACCAGCCATGTCATAAAGGCCCCAGCCATTAGGCGGATAGCAGCCCACCACAAGGGTGCGCAGACCACCGTCGGCAAGATAGTTACCTCTTCTGGGCTTGAAGTTGGCCATGAAGCAACCCTTGGCGTTGCTGGCGTTAGGACCACCCCACGGATAGGGGTTCAGCATCTTGCCGCCACGTGCAGCCCATTCCCATTCAGCCTCGGTGGGCAGACGGAACTCCGACAGGTCGAAATCCTTCTTCGAACGCAGATAGGCGTTGAGCAACTCGGTGCGCCACACGCAGAAGGCACGGGCCTGCTGCCAGGTGACACCCACCACCGGGTAGTTGTCGTAGGCAGGATGCCAGAAATACTTCTCAGTCAACGGGTCGTTGAACGAGTAGCTGTAATCATGTATCCAACAAAGCGTGTCGGGATAAACGTTGATAACCTCGGCGCGGGCATAGACCGAACGGTCGCTATAACCCTGCTTACGGTTCGACCAAGCCCCCTTCCGGTCGACATTAATGCCTGCATCAGCCTCACCCAACGAATAGTCATTTTCGACCAACTTATCGTCTGCGAAATCCTTCTTAGCGGCAGCCACCATGTCGAACCAGAAATAGGAGTAATACAACTTCCTGGCATCAATCTCCTTACGGCGGAAATATCTTTCATGCTCGGGGAGATACATAGGTTCAAGAGCCTCGCGGACTTCCTGTTCCTTGCTGTTCCAATCGAGTTTCTCCTTCCAGTTCAACCTCGGCGGGTCGTACACTTCACCCGTTTTACTCTCAGTAATGGCATAACGATCCGGGAATTGATCAGCAAGAATTCTTCTTGCTATGGAGTCTCTCACCCAATATACGAATTGGCGATACTCATTGTTGGTGATTTCAGTCTCGTCCATGAAGAAAGCGGAGACGGAAACCGTTTTGGGCTCGTTGAGGTAGGAACCAGTGATGTCTTCACCACCCACACCCATGGTATAGTTGCCTTGCGGGACAAAAACCATCCCGTAGGGGTCCGGCTGGTTGAAGGTTTTGCTGGTTTTTCTCACTCCAACCAATTCGCCTTGATTTGAATTACCGCAGGCCGTGAACAACAACGCTACGGAAATCACGAACAGTAGTCTTTTCATCTTGTTGACAATGATATAATTACTATTTATTTCTTTTATTTTCCTTCAAAATGTCACCGTTTTTTCGGGACAACGATTCTTCATAAAAACCGCCAAAATTATGAAATATTATATTTCGCTCTTCTTTTTTTTCAACTTTTTTTCCCTAATTCCCCTCTCAATCATCATTAATCACATCCCAAACAGCCTCACCTTTCTACAAAAATTACAGATAACGGACACTGCGATAGTCGCGCGGTGTACGGTCGAGGTCGAGCTTGAAGCAATAACTCAAACCTATCTCATGCGAGCCTGGCAAGCCCAAACCTAAAGTATTGATATCGTAGGAATAAGCAATGGTCAAATCCTTGATGGAAATGCCAGCCATCAGACCTATAGATTCCTGAAAACGATAGTTGACACCTAAAGAAAACACATTGTTATAAATCACTCGAGCACTAGCATTGAATTGGGTCGAAGCAATATTGCTCATCACGCTGGCAGATGGAACAAAGGTCAAGTAAGGCATGTCTTCAAACTGGAAGGGATAGCCAGCAACAGCATAGAAAGTACGGTCGGTGGTAAAGCTGGCGCTACTCTCCGAGTTATCGTTTAGCGCCTCGCTCATCGACTCAAGCACGTTGACGACCGACAAACCCAAAAAGAAAGAGTCGGGAATCTGCCAGAACAGGCCGACGTTGAAGTCAAACATCATGGCGCTTTCCTCACCCAGACCTTGGATCAACGGGTCACCTTCCTGGTTGGGATGCAGCTGCGAGAAGTCGACAGTACGGTTAAGCAAGGTTCCCGCCACACCAATACCGAGTGTAGAGCCACCTAAATCGGCATGGAAAGAATAGCCCAAGCCAACGTTTACATTATTCTCAAAGCCCAACTTATCCTGCATGATTGAAAACCCTAAGCCTCCATGCAACTTGGTGAAAGGCATGTCGCCCGACAAAAGGAAAGTCGTCGGAGCAATCTCGTTGCCATCGATATCCGTGAAACCCGCCCATTGCATACGATAAAGGCCCAACACATTAATGCCTTCGCTCATACCTGCATAGCCCGCATTGGCATATGCGTATGAATTCGAATAATTGGTGAAGATGGGCGCTTGTTGCGCTTTGACCTCGATGCCAGCCAAAAACAGCGTGACAAACAGTAGGGCGATATGTGTTATTTTCGTCTTCAAAATCAACAATATTGCTGCGTTTGAAACCGCGAATTTACGAAAATAGTATTTATTTGAGCAAATTAATTTTCGTCCGATTAAACTAACCGTTTGTCTTTCAGAATGATAATTTTTTACTTAAATAGTCTGATGATATCGTTGCCATTGGCCAAAATGACCAATCCCAACACGAGGACAAGACCTACCATCTCGGCCACTTCCATGAACTTGTCGCTAGGCTTGCGGCGCGTGATGATCTCGAACAACAGAAAGAGGATGTGACCACCATCCAAAGCCGGGATGGGCAGGATGTTCATCACGGCAAGCGCAATGGACAGGAAGGCCGTCATGCGCCAGAACATGCTCCAAATCCATGTGTCGGGGAAGATCTTGCCGATACTGATGAAACCACCCACACTTTCGTATGCCTTGGTCTTGGGGTTGAAGATGAGCTTCACCTGCTTCCAATAGTCGCCCAATTCGCTGATAGTCTTTGAGAAACCTGCCGGGATGGCTTGGAAGAAAGTATAGTCTTTGGTCTCCAACTCGAAGCAACTCGAGATGGGCGCCAGATAAGCACCAATCACACCCTCTTCGGGCAAATGCATGGCCAAAGCCAACGTATCAGTCTTGCGAACCACCTTGACTTCGATATCCTCGTTCTTAAACCGTTTGATATTCTTCACAAAATCTTGATAATAAGGCGTTTGAATATCATTAATGCCTATTATCACATCGCCAACTTGCAGTCCTCCAGCCTTGGCTGCGCTATTTTCGACCACGTCGGCCACCATAAATGGCACACGGAAGGAGATGAAATTGGGATCTTGCGAGCTGAGCAGTTTGGTCACGGCATCGTCGGGCAAATTAATGGTCATTTTTTTCCTTTCACGCTCCACCTCAACGGTTTTGGCCTTATTGAGGATGATCTGCATGGGAATGTCTTGGAACTTTTCAACGTATTCACCATCTATGGCCAAAATCTTGTCGCCATCGCGCAAGCCTAGCTCATAACCCAAGCTGTCGACTGATATACCGTATTTGTTGACCTCGGCGGTAGGCAGATATTGTTCGCCTTCCGAAGACAGCAGTCCGATATAGATGGCAAAAGCCAGCACCACATTCATGAACACACCCGCCACCATGATGATGAAACGCTGCCATGCGGGCTTGGAGCGGAACTCCCAAGGTTGGGGCGGCTGCTTCATCTGTGACTTGTCCATCGACTCGTCGACCATGCCAGCAATCTTGTTGTAACCACCCAGCGGGAACCAGCCGATGCCGTATTCCGTGCTGTCGCTGCGGCGCCAATCGTCCTCAGGCAAAGTGCTCAGGTCGATGGGATCGTAGTTCTTTTGTTTCTTTCCGGCGGCATCCCGATATTCAGTGACCGTGTACTTCTCAGGGACATTCTTCGAGAAGAACTTGAAGCGCCACTTGCCGTTCACCTTCTTGCAGCGGAAAAGCGAGAAGCCCCAGTCGAAGAAAAGATAGAACTTGTCCACACGGGTCTTGAAAGCCTTGGCGGCGAGGAAATGGCCCAACTCATGAACGAAAATCAAGATGGAGAGGGAGAGGAAAAACTGCAATACCTTTATTAATATAGTCATAGTAGGTTTTGTTTATCGGTGAAAAAAAACGGCGCAAAGATAGTGATTTTTACTTTTCGTCGGGATGATTAATGGTCATATATTCGACGGGATTGACAGCGATGCCATTGCGCCACAGCTCGAAATGCAGGTGTTCGGTTTCCTGTTTGTCGCCCGAACGGCCCAAAATAGCAATAGCCTCCCCTGCCTTGACGTAGTCGCCTTCCTTTTTCAACAAGGTTGCATTGTGCTTATACACAGAGAAATAGCTATCTGCATGTTGGATGCCGATGCAATAGCCGTTGTTGATACTCCATGTAGAAAACACAACGGTACCATCCAAGGTGGCATTGATGATTTTGTCGCCATCGGAGATGACATCGACACCAAAATGCCCTTCGTCTGCATTGAAGGCCTTGATGACGGTGCCGTTGAGCGGGACAAAGAAATTCTTCACCAAGGAACTCGGCTTGGTGGGTGGCAGATAGTCGGGACCAAAGAGATTATAATGGTTTTGGGCCGCATATTCGGCACGCAGGATGCTGTCCTGCTTCGATTTCTTCAACGTTATGGAGTCGATGACCTCTTGCGGCAAAGGCTCATAAATCCTCACCGAGGCCAAACTGCTATCGGCGGCGAAGTCGTAACCCTCCACGATTTTCTTGATGTTCTCGAAATAGATGTCTTTCTTTTGCAACTCTTTTTCGATCGAGTCGGCGCGGAGACTGAGCAAGTAGACCTCACGGTTGAGGTTGGTGTCGGTGTAGCCAGGGATGTATTCGCGCAAGGGCGTGAAGGCGATGATGAAAGTCGTGATGATGATGAGCAGGAGGGCGATGCCTATGATAACCAAAATCAGATTCAGAAGGTTGAGTTTGAAATTGAGGATGGGGCGGCCGCTCTCGTCGTGCGACATCAGGAAGTCGTATCTCCGGTTCAGCTTCTTTAAGGAGACGTTACGGAGTTTAGGCTTCCTAGGCTTAGTATTTTGAGATGTTTCCGGCATTTTGCTATGTGATAGGTCATTAATGACCTGCAAAAATAGGAAAAAATTGCGACATTAATGAAAAAAGGCCGACCGCTCTCGCAGTCAGCCTTTTGCTCGTTTTGAAAAGGAACCCCTATTCTTTCACCACTAACCGCGCCGCATGGCTTTTTCCTTCCGCATCCATGATGCGCACCAGATAAACCCCTTCCACTAAACCAGCCACATTGATTTCATTCGTCCCTCGCACGGTCTTCACCATCTGCCCAAGGGCATTGTAAACCTGCACCTCATCAGCAACAACACCTTCAATGCAAACAAGCCCATTGGCAGGATTTGGGAAAACTTCAACCTTTGATGAATTCAATTCTTTTGTACTTGTTTCTCCGTTTATTTCTGTGATAAGAATATAAAAAACAGGATTCCTATAATTATCCATTATCATCCTTGGAATAAAGGTGGCGGTCACTTCTTCATAGTCAGAGTAATGAATTGTGTCATTGCCGACAATAAAAGTGTGATAGAGATAATCATAGGATATTGGATCCCAGACCATTGGATTATCAATATAATGATGACCATTGCTATAAAATGACATGTTTAAGCCGGGTATTGGCGGCCCAATATTTATATATGGAGTTCCTGCATCCGTCAGCATTCCTGTTAGAGTTATTTGCTCCTCCGTTTCCAGTTTTATCACCTCCATTGCATTGAAAGGCACACCGAAAAGATCATGATGAATTGTTTCAAAACCGCCAGCTACAACCGGTGTGTTGTTGCCAAAAGTATTCCTGATGTCATATAACGTGTACCTGTTTTGGAGAACTCCTTTGTTTGTCACATAACGGTGCATCTCTCCGTCAAATACCGAAAGATATGGCGCTTCGTCACGAGGCCAAGAAAGGCATAGGTCATTTTCCGTAGTAAGTGCGCCACTAATGGTCGAATCCTCCGTGTCATACGGGAATGCATCAATCAGTTCGAAGACATAGAAAA
Source organism: uncultured Bacteroidia bacterium (assembly GCA_902794155.1). GTDB lineage: Bacteria > Bacteroidota > Bacteroidia > Bacteroidales > F082 > Limimorpha. The sequence continues at coordinate 3,375 of CADBGN010000042.1, read as the reverse complement.
CATTGCCGTTATAGTCGGTCAAGCTATCATTTTCGCCAACGAAGAGATACCGTTTGTCTGCAATAAGAGTCCTTCCGTTAACGACAAGAGGCATTTCCGTCTGAAGTTCTCCTTCAATTGTAACGTAATATAATTCTGTCCCACTATATTTGACAAAGCTGGCTGCCGAAACAGGATTGGGTCCTGGATAGACAATGTCGCGGAAATCAAAAAAGCCAAGGATTTGTCGACGTGTTGAATTAAGGTTTTTGCTGATGTCGATGGCTTGAAAAATCTCCCCATTCCCATCTTCCATTTCCAGAACAGTTCCCATAACCTCAATCTCGCTCCCAACCGGGATGGTGTCGTAATGGATAACCAAATCCTCCAAATAAGGATTCGGCCAGTAGTTGTCAACCATCACATAATATGTCTCACCTTCGGAGATGATGGCAAAACGATCGTTACACACATTTTGTTCAAAGTAAGGAGCGTCAACTCTACTTACCACACCTGTGACGTTTATTTCTTGCGCTTGCATCGTCACCCCTCCCACCATCACCAGCAGCGCAAGCAGGGTATAAATCTTCAAGTATTTCATCTAATCGTGATTTTGTTCGTGTAAACTTTACCTTCCGCATCCATGATGCGCACCAGATAAACCCCTTCCACTAATCCACTCAAATCAACCTCATTCGTCCCCCGAACCGTCTTCACCAACTGCCAAAGGGCATTGTAGAGCTGCACCTCATCAACCAAAGCATCTTCGGGCAACACAATCCGTACAGTATTGTTAGTTGGGTTAGGATAAACCTGCGAGGTCCTTTCTTGCGGCTGCTGCCATTCCGGCACTTGATAAGTCGTGTAATCCACTGTGTCCGTGACATGAAGAACCCAATAATTCATAGTGTGACCATCAAAAAGTGTGTCGTTGGTGCAATAATAGTCGCCATTGTGCTCGCCAAGCATGGTTTCGGAGGTTGCTGCAATGACGTATTCCCTGTCACTCTCTTTTAAAACATCGCCAATTCCTATCCTCGAGCACATGGTGTGTCCTATGGCTCTTTCCCAAAGCAAGTTGCCGTTGGCATCTGTGCGGAACATCCAAATTTTTCTGCCCAAGTCACCAGTGGGATAGATTAGGTTTTGGGCACTTTGTACATCGCCGTCTTTCGATTCGGTAAGTCCAAACACGGTAAATCCGCCGTCTACATTTTGGAAAACCCGCCAGGGGGTATCAAACCCGCTACCGCCATAGCAACGGCTCCAGAGTATGTTGCCATCCATGTCGGTACGCAAAAGCCACACATCGGTGGTGCGGACACCGGTATGCCAATAGCCTAAATGGTAGTTGGCGTCTTGGAGATCTCCATCCTCGGAATCACTGTTTCCTGCTAGGATTAAGCCATTGCCAAGTTCCATTAAACAATAACTGTTCTCACTATTGCTCCCGCCATAGCATCGGGTCCATTCCACCTCACCTTGGTGGCTGAGCTTGACGAGGATGTTGTCATTGGTATAGAGCCCCACATGTAAGTCGCAGGCCTCGATGGAGCCATCCCCTATGGTATAGCCCGACAGGAAGGCATAGTAACCTCCATCGGCTGCGTTGGAGAGATGGTGTATGAATTCAGTTCCCGTCGTACCAATCGAAATCTCCCACTCCACCTGCCCAAGACTATCAAGCTTGGTAATCCATCCATCGCTTTGACCATAGTAGAGTCCTATGTCTCCTCCCTCCGAAAAGGTCAGCTGCGCCCCTCCTATCACACCTCCATCGGTGGTGGCACAGCCATATTTCTCGTAAGGGAAGCTGTAGTTCTCGTTCCCCAAGTTCCGTGACCACAGCAATTCTCCTTCCGAATCGTACTTGGCCATGCAGAGTGAAGCTTTTCCCGTTGTAGGATATCTTCCTTCACCAATAGAATAATAGACATTCTTATTGGCTATTGATCTATCTAAATCAAGAGGATAGATTGCTGGATAGCAAGTCTGCCAAAGCAGCTCACCATGGTAACCGATTTTTAGGAGCCAGTTCCCTGTAGCTTGTTGACCGAAATCGCAAGTGACCATCCCAGAAATAGGCGAACGCACAACCCCTGCGACAAGATACCCATCATCAGTGGGGGCTATTCCCCAAGCTTCGTCATCGCAGTTCGGCAATTGACCACCGTAGGTCTGCTGCCAATCGATGCGAAGTTGGGCTTGAAGATGAATCCCTCCCGCCATCAGCAAGAGTGCAAGCAGGGTGTAAATTCTTGTCGCTTTCATTTCAAAGTGTTTTTCTATGTTATACGCGCAAAATTATTCAAAAAATCACCAAAAAAGCTATCTGTCAAGCCCTAAATCGGTTTTGTCCCTATTATTTTCGGTTTTGAAATTTTCAATGTATTGAAATTCAAATGTTTATGGAAAATCGGTTTTTTGGCTTGTCCCTATTTTTTTCTTGGTTTCAAGAGAAAAGACGAAACAATATACTGTCTGCAGCGGCCATAGATCCCAAGCCATCGCACTGCCAGCGCAGGGATGACATGTCCACTGCAGCCTTGATGCTGAAGGTCAATAACGCAAAAGACCCACCCCTTTCGAGGCAGGTCTTTTGCTCGTTTTCTATCTAGGAACACGGATCCCACGGATTTAACGGAAATCCATCCGTGTCATCCGTGCTATCCGTGTTCAATGATTATCCGCGTTTCGGGATTACATCATCCCGTCCATTCCGCCGCCCATCGGCATCGGAGGTGTAGGAGGCGTAGGCTCCTTGTGGTTGCTGATGACGCACTCGGTGGTCAGCAGCATGCCAGCGATGGAAGCAGCGTTCTCCAAGGCGACTCTCGACACCTTGACGGGGTCGATGACACCCGTCTCGAGCAGGTTCTCATACACCTCGGTGCGGGCGTTGAAGCCGAAGTCGTTCTTGCCTTCCATCACCTTGTTGACGACGACCGAGCCTTCCAAGCCGGCGTTTTCAACAATCTGACGCAGCGGCTCTTCCAAGGCGCGCTTGATGATGGCGATACCCGTAGTCTCGTCCTCGTTTTCGCCCTTCATCTTCTCGATGGCCTTGATGGCACGGATGAAACCGACACCGCCCCCAGGGATGATACCCTCTTCGATGGCAGCGCGGGTGGCGTTCAAAGCGTCCTCGACGCGGTCTTTCTTCTCCTTCATCTCAACTTCAGAGGCGGCACCCACATAGATGACTGCCACGCCACCGGCCAACTTGGCCAAGCGCTCTTGCAGTTTCTCGCGGTCGTAGTCGCTCGTGGTGGTCTTGATTTGGGCCTTGATCTGGGCGGTGCGGCCTTCGATGTCCTTCTTGGCACCGTGACCGTTCACGATGGTGGTGTTGTCCTTGTTGATGCTGACCTTGTCGGCCTGACCCAGCATTTGCAG
>CADBGN010000041.1 GCA_902794155.1 uncultured Bacteroidia bacterium | reverse complement strand
CTCGGCTTTCAGCATGGATGTGGACGCCATCTTCCTCACGGGAGGTATGGCCTACGACAAGGGCTTCTGCGCTTTGGTGAAGAGCCATGTGGAGAAGATCGCCCCTGTGTACGTCTATCCTGGCGAGGACGAAATGAAGGCCTTGGCATTGAACGGCCTGATGGTCCTTAATGGTGAGGCTGAAGTGAAAACCTATAAAGAATAATCATTCATTATAGGAACTGTAGGGCTGTCGTACCACGACAGCCGCTGTGAAAAACACGACAGCGGCTGCCATGGTGTGATAGCCCTACAAAATTAATTACCAGCGCAAGCCGCTGTGGCCGCGCTAATGGTAATGCCAGGAATATTTTCCAATTGGTGTGCACACGATTCCAGTGTGGCACCCGTGGTAAGCACGTCGTCGATAAGGAGGACGTGCTTTCCTTTTAGCTCGTCGGCATAACGTAGCTCGAAGATGTCCTTCACGTTCTTGAAACGTTCCTCGGCGGTTTTGTGCGTCTGCGTTTCTGTATAAATGCCTCTAACCAAGTATTTATCACCAATTGGAATGCCCGTGACCTCATGGATGCCTTGCGCAATCATCAGGCTTTGGTTGTAACCACGCTGCCGCTCGCGTTTAGGATGCAAGGGTACGGGAATCAGATAGTCGATGCCTTGAAACAAAGGCGCATCCTTGATAGTTTTGCCTAATTCTTGACCTAGAAATATTCCCGCTTCCTTATTGCCTCTATATTTCAATTCATGAATGAGGTGCTGAACTTTACCAGATTTTGCGAAGAAAAAACATGCAGTTACAGCGTGAAACCTTACACGTCCATAGAAAGTCTGCGCCAAAGGATTTTCGGGGTTGTTTTCATAGCCTGTCTTGGGCAACAGAAAGCGGCATTTCAAGCAAACAGTCTCTTCGTCCTTGAGCAAGGTCTCACCACAAGCCGCACAAACCCGTGGATAAAACAAATTGAGGATGCTATGGAGCCAGTCGCGGAAGGTCATGGTTTTTCTTATTGCCCAATGCGGATGTATTTCTTGCGCGGCACCAAGGCTTTAGGATTGAGTGATTCTTTGTCGTCGTAAGGCATCTTATACTCAACACTGAAATCAAGAGAGTCGGGGAGGAGCTCGTCGGTGCGGCCTTGCTCACGCAGCACTTCGTTATACATACGACGATTACGTTGCAACTTGGCTTGCCGACGCGCCGATGCATTGTATTTGTCGTAAAGATACTGTATGGGGTTGGCTGTAATGGTAGGCATTCCATTGCCCTTAGGTGTACGGCTCAGCCACATCTCATCAAGATCTTCGTTGAGGCGGACTATCTCGTCAAGGGTCTTGGCACTCGGCATCGTGATGAGTATTTCCTTGAATGTCTCATAGTTGGTGAAAGGCAGCACCGTCACCTCGCGTAGAGTGATGGTCTCGGGATAGAGACGGATGACAAGGGTGTCGGCACTAGTGAGTTTTTCATCAATGGCAATAAGACGTCGCCCATAGCCTACACAACTCACCCAAAGCGTGTCGACCTGCCGTGCTTGGATGTGAAAATGGCCATACTGGTTGCTGATGGTGCCGCAATGTGCCATCTTACTGATGACGTGCGTGTTACGAATGGGTTTTAGGCTATCGGCAGTGACCACATAGCCATAAAAATCCACGCGCTTGGGCTGGTTCTCGTCATCGCTTTGCGCGAAGGCGAAAACACCGCTCAATAGCAACACCATTATAAAAAACAACCGTTTCACCCGTTTACTTTTTGGCTGGCTAAATTACAACAAATAATGAACGGCAAAACGCGTTTTTTATTTTTCTCAGCAGAAATCTGTTTCCCATTCCAAATATAAAGCCTATTTTTGCGTTTTATAAGACACGAGACTTATGGACACGGGACACTGGACAAAAGGTCCCTGAGGCCCATTGAAGGCTCGTCTCGCGTCCCGAAGTCCCGCGTCTCACGTCAAAAAACACCCCTATGAACATCAACATCGTTAACACCTCAAATAATCCCTTGCCCGCCTACGAGACGAAAGCCTCGGCCGGCATGGACCTCCGCGCTTGGCTGCCCGAAGGTCCCATCACCCTTGAACCCATGCAGCGCGGCCTCGTTCCCACTGGACTCTACATGGAGATTCCCGAAGGCTATGAAGGCCAAGTGCGTCCCCGCAGCGGTCTAGCCATCAAAAGCGGCATCACCGTACTGAACTCACCCGGCACCATCGATGCCGATTACCGTGGACAAGTTTGTGTCATCCTTATTAATCTGTCGGACAAGCCTTTCGTCATTAACAGCGGCGACCGCATCGCGCAGATGGTCATCGCCAAATGCGAACAGGCAGAGATGATACAGGTGGAGACCCTCTCAGAGACCGAACGTGGCGCTGGAGGCTTTGGGCATACAGGGAAAAACTGAAAACCATGAAAAAAAGAATGATAAACCATACTCTTTTCCGTCATTGCGGTCTTGACCCGCAATCTCCCAAGCAAGAAGCACTTTCCCTTATGCTTGGGAGATGGCGGATGTGCCTCCGCCATGACGGTATAAAAAAAGTCTCTTGTCTTCTGTTATTGCTGTTTTCCTTGAACGGCTTCGCCCAGCAAATGGACTCGGAATACGAAGGCAACCCCGACAAGAAAAAGAACGCCACCTATTTCTCGAACGGCCTGCAGAGCAAATACCGCGAGGACACCGAAGGCGCCATCCGCAACTTCGAACAGGCTCTGCGCTTTATGCCCGACGATGCCGCCTCGATGTTTGAGCTGAGCGAACAATACTCCAATGCCGGTCGCATAGAAGAAGCCTTCAATATGATCCAAAAGGCCGTCAAACTCGAACCCGAGAACAAATGGTACCAGATTCGACTCGGACTGTTTTACCGCAACCTGGACCAATACGACAAGTTCATCAAGTTGTATGAAGACCTGACCAAAAAATACCCTGAAGACCCCGACATGCTCAGCGAACTCATCGATGCCTATTTGGTGACCGAAAAATACGACAAGGCCGTGGAAAAGATGGACCTGCTGGAACAGCAAATCGGGGCAAACGAGTTCATCACCGAGCAGCGCCTCAACGTCTACAAACGCCAAGGCAACAACAAAAAGGTGATTGCGGAGCTCGAGAAACTGATTGAACAATACCCTGAAAACGTGCGCTATTATGGCATGTTGGCACAGGTGTTTGCCGAAACCGGCAAAGACAAGGAAGCCTTGAAGACCTACGAGAGAATGAAGGAAATCAACCCCAACGACCCGTATATCCACATCTCACTCCTTGAGTTTTACGAGAAGGGAGGCGAGATGGATAAGGCCTTCAACGAACTGCTTGCCGTCATCCGAAACAAAAGCCTCGACCTCACCACCAAGGCCAACATCTACGACTATTGGATGCAGAAAAACAACCAGTCGAAACAGATCAACGAGCAGGTCAGGCAATGCGGCGATGCCTTTATAGAGACCCATCCCGACAACAAATTGGGCTATCTCGTCCTTGGCTCCTATTACATGGTGAACGAGAACGCACAAAAGTCGAAAGAGCTGCACCAGAAAGCCTTGGCTATCGACAGCACCGACTTCCGCTCGTGGCAAAACCTCATCATCAGCGAGTCGCGACTCAATGAGAACGAGGCCGTGCGCGACCATGCCGTGGCCGCCTTGAAATACTATCCTATGCAGCCCGTGTTCTATTGGTATGCAGGCGTAGCCAACTCAGTATTGGAAAACAACGACGATGCTATCACCTATTTAGAGAAAGGCAGACGATACACCTCCGACAAGTTGCAGATGGCCAATTTCGATGCCTTCTTGGGCGACATCTACCACCAGCAAGGCGAAGAAGAAAAAGCCTTTGATGCATACGACCGCACGCTGCGCAACGACCCGGATAATGTGTTGGTCTTGAACAACTATGCCTATTACCTCGCAGTAAAAGGCCAGGATTTGGACAAGGCCTTGGAGATGTCGACAAAGGCCATAGCTGCCGAACCCGACAACCCGACTTATTTAGACACCCATGCTTGGGTGCTCTACATGAAAGGCGACTACAAAGAGGCTGAAAAACACATGAAGAAAGCCCTAAAACTGTTGAAGGAACCCGACGCAACCTACACCAAGCACTATGAGGCTATCTTGAACAAACTAGGAAAAAACTAATTGGAACAGAATTTGAAGCGAGACCAAGCGTGAAGACGTTATCAAAAATAGCATTCCTCGTCCTGCTCCTGGCCGCCACTTCCTGCGCCTCGCGCAAGAAAACCGTCGCGCCCGCGCCGCCGCAAACCTTTGAGTGGATGACCTCTAACCTCGACATCCAAGCCGAAGGCAACGGCATGGCTTTTGACGACCTGTCGGGACAACTCCGCATACGCAAGGACAGCCTCGTGTGGCTCAGCATCACTGCCACAATGGGCATGGAAGTACTGCGCGCCAAAATCAGCAACGACTCCGTTTGGATTGTCAACCGACTGGAAAAGACTTATTTGGCTGAACCTTTAGACACCGTTTCTGCCCAACTCGGCATGCCGCTTAGTCTGCCTTTGGTGCAAACTTTGCTCTTGGACAATAACGAAGGCCTCCCGCCCGTTGAGAATCAGACGGTGTTGCTGAAGACCTTCGTCATGGGCAACCTGTCAGCCAAAGTGAGATACAAAAACATCAAACTGGAAGAAAAGACGAACTTCCCGCTTAAGATCAGCGATAAGATGGAACGATTCCGAATCAAACTAAGACAATGAACGATAGAATAATTATAGAACAACACCATACAAACCCTCATCGCGGTCTTCATCGCGGTCTCAGAACCGCGAATGACCCGCGATCTCCTAAGCAAAAGGGGTTCGCCTTCAAGCTTAGGAGATGGCGGATGTGCCTCCGCCATGAGGGCATGGGGTGGTGTTTGTCATTCATTTTTCTGTTTTTCTTAGCTTTGACTTCATCTTCCGCCTACGCCCAAAAGACCAAAGGCAAGTCGAAGAAGCAACTGCAAAGCGAAATCACCACCTTGCAGAAGGAGATCTCGAACGCCAACCAATTGCTGAAAAAGACCACCAAGGACAAGGAAATGACGCTCAACGAAGTGTCGATCCTCGAAAACAAAATCAAGCAACGCGAGCAACTCATCAAAGCCTGCAACGAACAAATCGCCATCCTCGATGAGGAAATCAACATAGGCCAAAACAACATCAAGAGCCTCAACTCCGACCTCGGCAAGCTGCAAAAGGAATACGCCAAGATGATCGTCTTCGCCAACAAAAACCGCAACCACTACGACCGTCTGGGCTTCATCTTCGCCTCGGAAGATTTCAACCAAGCTTTCAGCCGATTGCGCTACATCCGCCAGTTCACCGATGCTCGCAAGGTGAAGATGGACCAAATCGCTGCCACCGAGAAACAAATCAGCAGCGCCTTGGAGGCCAGCCAACAAGCCCGCGAAGAACAGACTGCCCTGCTGAAAGAAGAAAAAGCCCAACAAGGGGCTTTGAAGAAAGAGAAGGAAGAACTCAACTCCCAAGTGGCCAAACTCAAAAAGAAGGAAGGCAACCTCCAACAAGACATCAAAAACAAGCAGCAGCAAACCCAAAAGCTCCAAAAAGCCATCGACGACATCATCGCCGAAGAAATCAGGAAGGCCAATGCGGAAGCCGAACGCAAACGCAAGGCAGAAGCCAAGAAAAACGCCAACAAGGGCAAATCAACTGCCACCACCACGAAAAAAACCAAGGAGAAAGGCATGGCCCTGACGCCTTCCGAAAAGACCCTGTCAACCAATTTCATCAACAACAAGGGCAAGCTGCCGTGGCCAGTGGAACGCGGTACGATTTCTTCTTCCTATGGCAAACACGCATCGACGGTGTCAAGAAAGGTCACGGTGACCAACAACGGCATCGATATTGCCACCAACGAAGGTGCCAAAGCCCGTGCCGTATTCGACGGCGAAGTGACTAGCGTCACCAAGCTGACAGGTGCCAACACGGTAGTCATCATACGCCATGGCGAGTACTTCACGGTGTATTCCAACCTCGAAAACGTCACAGTGAAACGCGGCGACAAGGTGAAGACCAAACAAAACATCGGCACCGTCCACACCAATAAGACCGAGGGCAAGACCGAATTGCATTTTGAACTCTTGAAAGAACAAGTCCGACAGAATCCAGCTAATTGGCTATCGCAATGATATTATTATGTCACAAAACCTGCAAAACATAGAAAACCTTAAGCGCAGCCATGGAAAGCAGCCAACCGGCCTGCTTTCCAGCGGCAACCCAGTTGGGTGCCGCTCAATTATAAGTGTTTTTGCGGGTTTTGATAGTTTTGTGAGAAAAAGCATGAACAAGAAGATATTTGTTTTATTAATAATAAGTTTAGTATTATTGGCTTCTTCCTGTAAGACCAAGGAAGTGCCTGGCCGGCGCCGCGCACCGCGCCATTGCAACACCTGCACCAAGTGGAGCTATGCGCCACAAGAAACCCTGGAATACGAACTCTTGCACAACGATGAAGGCTGAAGAACTTGCCCTGTTGAAACGCTATTTCCCCGAAACAGCGGTGGCTATGGTCGGCGCCTTGTACGAGCAAAGGCGTTTCAAACTGCATTTCAAGCGCCCACGAAGCTCCAAGTTGGGCGACTTCCGTCCACCCCGCACCAAAAACGGCATCTGCTCCATCACCCTCAACCTCGACTTGAATCCATACCAAATGCTCATCACTTACGTGCATGAAGTTGCACATTATGATGTGTACCAGCAATATGGATCAAGAAGTGTGCAACCCCACGGCCACGAATGGCAAACGACTTTTTCCACCTTGTTGCAGCCTTTTCTAACGGAAACCATCTTCCCGAAAGACGTACTCAACGCCTTGCATAAACACCTCAACCACATCAAGGCCAGCAGCACCGCTGACCTGAACCTGCAAAGGGTATTGCACAAATACGACAAACAACCCGACAACACAACCACCGTGGAAAACCTTCCCCATGGTGCCCGTTTCGTCCTGAAAAACGGTCTCGTCTTCCAAAAAGGAGAGAAACAGCGCACCCGCTACAAATGCTATTGCGAAAGCAACGGCCGCTGGTATTTCGTGTCGGCTTTGGCGGAAGTGCAAGCAGTGGAGTAAACAATTAAACGAATCGAAGATTGGCTCCACCGAAATCGAATATTCGAGGAAATCTATGCGAGGCATTTCAACGAAGTTAATCATCAATTAAACAATTCCATATCTTTGCAGCCAAAATCAAGCTTCATGACCAAAAAAGTATTTGTCTCAGGCTGCTACGACCTGCTGCATAGCGGACATATCGAGTTTTTCCGGCAGGCGGCGCAGTATGGCGACCTCTATGTGGGCATCGGCTCCGATGAGACCATCCTTCATTACAAGAACCATAAGACACTCTACCCAGAACAGGAACGTCTCTTTATGGTAAAAGCCATACGCTATGTGAAGGATGCCTTCATCAACGACGGCCATGGCGTTATGGATTTCGTCGACACGGTCGAACGTCTGAAACCTGATGTTTTCGTCGTCAATGAGGATGGCTCATCAGAAGAAAAACGCCGTTTTTGCGAGGAGCGTGGCATCGAATATGTGGTGTTGCAACGCACGCCTTCGGAAGGTTTGGAGGCTCGTTCGTCGACTTCCTTGAAACAAAACTTATGCGAGATTCCCACCCGTTTGGACATTGCCGGCACTTGGATTGACCAACCTTACGTCTCTTGTTTTGCCCCCGGTTGGGCCATTACTATCTCATTGGAGCCTACTTTCGAGATACGCGAACGCTGCGGCCTTTCAACCTCAACACGAAACATGATCAAGCGCATCTGGCCGATGAAACTGCCCGACATGGACCCCGAAACCCTTGCCAAACTCGTCTTCTGCTTCGAAAACGACCCTGAACGCAGCGACGGCATCATCAGTGGAGCACAAGACAGCATCGGCATCTGCATGCCAGGTTTGGTGCGGCATTATTACGACAAACTCTATTGGCCCATCAAAATTGAAACATGTCAAAATGAAGAAATCCTGAATTGGCTTGAAAGCCATCTCATCATGATACCCATGGAACCACGCCGGCAAGGATGTTCGGTGGTGGAGGGCAAAGATATCACCGAACCCAAAGTGAAAGCCTTGGCCAAAGCTGCCGACAATTGCTGGGAGGCCATCTTAAATAAAGATTTGGACGGTTTCGCATCGGCTTATAAGGCTTCTTTCGATGCACAAACCGCCATGTTTCCTGCCATGATTCAAGGCTCGGTACAAAACTATATCGACAAGTATGCCCCATTGGAGGATGTGTTGGCCTGGAAGATGCCCGGCGCCGGAGGAGGCGGCTATCTCGCTTGCGTGGTCACCGATGTGAATACCTTCACCCAAAAACATCCCGAATCCATAAAACTAACCATCCGAAGATAACTCCCAACCCTAAACTCTAAACTCATAGCCATTCCCAATGAAACTAATAGAAAAAAAATACCTCCTCTCCTTCATTCTAGTAACCTGTTGCTTCGCCTTGTGGGGTTTTGCCAACGACATCACCAACCCCATGGTGAAGGCTTTTTCCAAAATATTCCGCATGAGCGTCACCGACGGAGCTTTGGTACAACTGGCTTTTTATGGTGGTTATTTCTGCATGGCTTTACCTGCAGCTTTATTTGTACAAAAACACTCTTTCAAAGCCGGTCTGTTAATGGGACTAGGGCTCTATGCCCTCGGTGCATTGATGTTCATCCCTGCAAAAGCCATAGGCAGCTATTATCCCTTCCTCATTGCCTACTTCATCCTCACTTGTGGCCTCTCATTCCTTGAAACAACAGCCAACCCTTATATCCTCTCCATGGGCAGCAAGGACACAGCAACACGCCGTCTCAACCTTGCCCAAGCCTTCAATCCCATCGGTTCTTTGGCAGGCATGTTCGTGGCCATGCAGTTCATTCAAGCCAAACTGAACCCGCTGAGCACCGAAGAACGCGCCTTGCTCAACGAAGAGCAATTCGATGCCATAAAAAATGCCGACCTCTCAGTCTTGAGCCGACCTTATGTTATTATCGGAGCCGTGTTGGTGGTGTTCTTTATAGTTATCCTGCTCTTGGTGAAGACACAAGCCAAAACTGAGGAAAGCAACGACCAGAAATTTGGTCCTACGGTAAAACGTTTGTGGCAAAACAAGCCTTATCGGTATGGCGTAGTGGCACAGTTTTTCTATGTTGGTGTACAAATCATGTGTTGGACCTTCATCATCCAATACGGCACACGTGTGTTTATGAAAGAAGGCATGCCTGAACAAGCCGCTGAGATACTTTCCCAACGCTATAATATCGTAGCTATGGCCATTTTCTGTGTAAGCCGCTTCATCTGCACTTTCTTGTTGAAATACATTCACCCATCCAAGTTATTAACCTATTTAGGTCTTGCTGGAGCAGCACTGGTGTTAGGTGTCATTTTCCTTGACGGTCGTTCAGGAATGTATTGTCTGGTCGCTGTTTCAGCCTGCATGAGCCTGATGTTCCCAACCATTTACGGCATCGCCTTGACCGATACTGGCGAAGATGCCAAAATTGGTGCGGCTGGACTGATTATGGCCATCTTGGGGGGCTCTGTGTTGCCTCCTTTACAAGCTCGTATCATCGACGGCAACGGTTTGGGAAGCCTCGCTTCGGTGAATTTGAGCTTTGTTTTGCCATTATTTTGCTTCATCATTATTGTATTATACGGACTTTTCATCACCAAAACCGACAAAAAATGAAACGCTATTGCCAAACCCTACAACTCGTCAACGACCCTGAACTCATAAAGAAGTATTGCGAACTACACGCTCATGTTTGGCCGGAGGTTATTGAAGGACAGCGTTCTGTTGGTATCCTTGAAATGCAAATTTATCGTTTTGAAAACCATGTGTTTATGATTTGTGACACTATAGACGAGTTTGACTGGGAACGCGACATGGCCCGATTGGCCACTTTGCCACGTCAAGCCGAATGGGAAGCATACGTTGCTCATTGTCAAGGAGCCGACCCAAGTTTGCCTTCTACAGGAAAATGGCATTTGATGGAAAGAATTTTTTAAACGTAAACAAAAAAAATCGTAGTTTTGCACGTCAAAAATAGGCTAAAATGCGAAAAATGATTCGACATTTTTGTGATTTCATCTTTGGAAAACACAGAAACAACAATTTGCCACGTGTATGGATTCTGGCTGTAGACACATTTATTGTGCTTTTCGCCTATATTGTTGCTGTTTTGATGTACTTTTCGAAAGACCTGGCGAATCTAACTATCAATTGGAAGTATATCTGGATCTATCCTTTGCCTTATTTGATAGCATTTCTCATCAGCAAGACATACGACGGGATGTTGCGTTACTCTGGTTTTAATGACATCCGTAAGATTTTGTCTTCTTGTACACTGACCTTGGTTTTTTATGTTGTCAGCAAGTTATTGTTCATCAAGTTTTGGACCATAGTTGCCGTCAAAGTGTACCCGCCATTTGTCATTATCTTCTACCATTATCTCATTACCATGGTGATGATGATTATCTTGCGACTGGTCATACGACGATTATATAATGAATCATACAAAAACCAAAATAGCAAACAAAACACGATTATCTATGGTGCTGGAGATGGTGGCACCATGCTTTTAAGAACGCTAACCCAAGACACTTCATCAAAAATGAAAGTTGTGGCTTTTGTTGATGATAACCCAAAACGTGTCGGAACCCAAATTAATACGATAAAAATCCTTTCGCCTTCTATGGTTATGAAGGAAGATTTTATCAAAAAAAACAGGATAGAGATCATGGTATTGGCCATTCCTAGTTTGGATGAAAAACGATCAAGAGAAATTATCGAACAAGGTTTGGCTCTCAATCTCATTGTAAAGTCGATTCCGGCTTTCGACAAATGGGTAGACGGAAAAATTTCAACCAACCAGATCCAAGACATCAAGATTGAAGACCTCTTGGGGCGTAAACCCATCATTTTGGGCAAAAGTAATGTCATCCGCGAAATATATGAAAAAGTGGTCCTTGTTACTGGTGCGGCAGGTTCTATTGGAAGTGAGATTTGTCGCCAGGTGATGCAATACAAACCTTCCAAACTCATCATGCTCGACCAAGCTGAGTCGCCGATGTATGATTTCCAGTTTGAGATGAACAACACGGATGATTTCAAGGACAAGCGCGACAAGATGGCTTTTGTCATCACCAACGTGAAAGATCCCATCCGGATGCGTGAAGTGTTTGAGATGTATCATCCGCAAGTGGTGTTCCATGCCGCTGCATACAAACATGTGCCGTTCATGGAAGAAAACGCTTACGAAGCTGTGTTTGTCAACGTTTTCGGTACCAAACTTGTGGCTGATTTGGCTATGGAATTTGGTGTGGAAAAGTTTGTCATGATCTCTACCGACAAAGCCGTTAACCCGACCAATGTGATGGGAGCCACCAAGCGCATTGCTGAGATATACACACAAAGCCGTCAAAGCAAAACCAAGTTCATCACTACTCGTTTTGGCAATGTATTAGGCAGTAATGGCTCTGTTGTGCCATTGTTCCGCAAACAAATCGAAAAAGGCGGCCCTATTACTGTCACCGACCGCCGTATCACCCGTTTCTTCATGACCATTCCTGAAGCCTGTAGCCTCGTGCTTGAGGCAGGTTCCATCGGCGAAGGTGGAGATATCTTTGTCTTTGACATGGGCGAAAAAGTCAAGATTTGGGATTTGGCCGAAAAAATGCGTAAACTCGCCCATAAGCCTGAAATTGAAATCATTGAAACAGGTCTCCGTCCAGGCGAAAAACTCTATGAAGAGGTACTGGCCAACGAAGAGAACACCATTAAGACCGACAATGAGAAAATCATGCACGCCATCGTCAGGAAATATGAGGCTTCAGACGTGGATGCCATGTTTAATAAACTTCACGAAGCATTGGAAACCTGTGACCCGATGAAGATTGTTGCCCAAATGAAGGTAATCGTACCCGAATTTAAGAGCAACAACAGTATTTTCAGCCAGTTGGACAAATAAGCAGAGATGTATACCATCTATACTGATCCTTTGCACCGCATCGCATACGCTACCGATGCGTCAACTTATCGTGAAATACCCCAAGGTGTAACCTTTCCCGAAAACGAACAGGATATTGTCTACCTGATTGAAATAGCTCACGAACGTAAAACCCATCTCATTCCAAGAGCTGGCGGTACTTCCATTGCTGGCCAAGTGGTCGGCAATGGCATTGTGGTCGACATCAGTAAGCATTTCAAGAAGATACTGGAAATCAACAAGGAAAAACACTGGGCAAGGGTTCAACCCGGAGTCGTGCTTGATGAGCTAAACATTGCCTTAGAGCCATACGGGCTTTTCTTCAGCCCTGAAACCTCTACCAGCAATCGTTGTTGCATTGGAGGCATGTTCGGCAACAATTCATGTGGCTCGCATTCCTTGGTTTATGGCAGCACGCGTCATCATGTGTTGGAAGCCCGTGGTGTGCTCTGCGATGGCAGCATTGAGGTATTCAAAACCTATACCATCAAAGAACTGGAAGAGCGTTTTGGTCATCGTTTTTGGGAAACCGACATTCCATGTCATTCCGTGCGAACGCCTGAGGAGAAAAGGAGGGAATCTATTGAATGTCGGTTTCAAAAGAAATCATTAATCCAAAACATCTACGCTCAACTCATCCAATGGGCCTTAGATGAAAATACTGTTCATCTGATAGAAGAAAACTATCCCGACAAGAGCCTGCGCCGCCGATCATGTGGTTATGCCATTGATGAAGTCATTGAAGACCTACATAATACAGCTAAACCACTTGAAGCACGTACAATTAATCTTTGCAAAGTACTGGCGGGTAGTGAAGGAACGCTAGCTTTCATTACGGAAATCAAAGTCGACCTCGACCCTTTGCCTCCCAAGGAGAAAATGGTGGTTTGCGCACATTGTGACACACTGCAAAAGAGTTTTTTGGGTAACCTTGTCGCTTTGAAATTCAATCCATCAGCAGTGGAATTGATGGATCGCAACATCTTGGAACTGAGCAAACAGAATGTCGAGCAACAGAAAAACCGCTTTTTTGTCCAAGGCGACCCTGCCGCCATCCTCATCATCGAACTGCGCGGTGAGACAAAGGCTGAAATCGATGCCGTAGCTGACCAACTTGAAAAAGCATTAATCGAAAATGAGGAGCACTTGGTTTACGCTTGTTCAAGAGTTTACGGTTCAGAAATCAGTAAGGTATGGAGTCTACGCAAAGCGGGCTTGGGCCTGCTCACTGGCATGAAAGGCGATGCCAAACCCATTGGAGTGATTGAAGACACAGCCGTGGCACCCGAGAAACTGCCAGCTTACATGGCGGACTTTGGCAAAATGTTGGAAAAACTGGGCTTAAGCTGCGTCTATCACGCCCATATCAGTACTGGCGAGTTGCATCTGCGGCCCATCATCAACATTAAGGAAGCAGAAGGCAAACGCAAGTTCCGTGAAGTGGCTTATGAAACAGCCTTATTGGTCAAGAAATACAAAGGCTCGCTCAGTGGCGAACATGGTGATGGTCGCTTGCGCGGTGAGTATATCCAACTGCTTTATGGCGATGAAGTCTATGGTTTGATGCAAGACCTGAAAAAGTGTTGGGATCCGATGCAAGTCTTCAACCTGCACAAGATTGTCGACACGTTGCCCATGGACAGCATGTTGCGCTTTAATGTTGGACAGCAATATGCTATAGAGAAGGAACTTGGGACTTCGGCCATTCGACATGCTCAGGGACCTAAGGGCTCTGGAACCTATTATAACTGGAAAGCTGCTTTCGATGAATGCAAAGTGGAAGGCGCTACCGGAGCCAAAAATCAGCTTCATGCCTTGATGTGCAGCATCGAGCAATGCAATGGAGCTGGCGATTGTCGCAAATCAAATTTGATTGGTGGTACACTTTGTCCAGCCTTCAAGGTGAGCGGAGACGAGACCAAGGCCACCCGTGCGCGTGCCAATGTACTCCGTGAAATCCTGACAAGAGGGTGGGAGAGCGAAGCCTTCATTGTCACAAATTGCGTCCCACAATTTGAAAAGAACACAGCCTCGAACTACGAGACGCAGTTCGCGACAATGAAAAGCATTCTAAAATCAAAGGAACTGGCCGAGGTTTTAGACAGCTGTTTAGCATGTAAAGGCTGCCGCAGCGAGTGTCCCAGCAATGTCGACATGACCCGCTTGCGCTCAGAAATCCTACAACAGAAATACGATGTTGACGGCATGCCCTTGCGTTCCTTTGCTGTGTCGCGAATGGCCACAGTGGAACAATTTGGACATATCGTTTGGCCGCTTTACAATTTGTTTGCCTCATGGAAATTCTCTTCCGACATCATCAAGCATATCATCAAGTTTGCGACCGAAAGAGACATCCCGACCCTTAGCCGGGTCACCATGCGAAAAGCGGTACAACGGGAATGCCGCAAACATCAAGGCAATGCCACCAAAGGTAAAGTTTATCTATTTGCCGATGAATTCACCAATTTCCAGGAAGCGGAACTTGGCTTGACTTTCGCCAAATTGCTTTTGCGCCTAGGCTATAAAGTGGAAATCCCAAAACATGTGGAAAGCGGTCGCGCTGCCATCTCGAAAGGCAACCTGAAACTGGCTAAAAAGTTTGCCTTGAAAAATGTCAACCTGCTGAAAGACAAGATTTCAGAAGAAACACCTTTGGTCGGCATTGAACCTTCATGCATCCTCAGTTTCCGTGACGAGTATCCCGATTTGGTGCCTGCCGAACTTCGCTCCCAAGCCCAACAATTGGGCCGTAATGCTCTACTTTTTGACGAGTTTATCATGCGTGAAGTTGCAGCAGGTCGTATTTCTTCAGATGATTTCAAAACTGATGCTGTAGAAATCTGGCTCCATGGCCATTGCCACCAGAAAGCCTTGGTGGGAACGGAGAAGACTGTGCAGGCCTTCAAACTACTTTCGGGTGCCAAAGTACATGTCATCCCAAGCGGTTGTTGCGGTATGGCAGGTTCATTCGGTTACGAGAAAGAGCATTACAAGACTTCGTTGGCCATTGGTGAGATGGTACTCTTCCCGGCCATTAGAAAAGCCATCGAAAACAACACGAACGTCACACCTGTCATCGTTTCCGCTCCAGGCACTTCCTGTCGCCAACAAATCCTCGATGGTACTGGTGTTCATGCTGTTCATCCAATTGAAATCCTATATCGTTGGGTGAAATAAACAAACATATTTCACGTTCTATAAAAAAGCATTATCTTTGCCTCGTTAAACCAAATTGATTTGTCATGAAAAAACTATTCTATCCCGTCGTGATGCTTCTGCTAGTTTTTGTTGGATGCCAGCCCAAAGACCCAAACGAAGTGGAGGTCGATACCTATACATTGTGCGACAGCATTTTCATAGAAAGCGAGTATAGCGAAGGTTATTCCCGTTTCAATGTCAGCCTTGACTTGCCTGTCACCAAAAACAAAACCCTGCGTCAAAATATCCTGCACTGGATGCTCTCCGACGAAACGGAAGACCATGTCAGCTATCTTCAATCAATGAGAGACGATTTCTTTGAAGAAGACGGAAGCGAGCCTCGTTCACAGTATGAAGAGAATTACACTTTGTCGGAACAGACCGATAAATATGTTACCTATACTACCGAAGGTTACCTTTATACCGGTGGTGCTCACGAAATGCCTTGGTACAACGGTACCACCTTCAGCAAAATTGACGGCAGCATCGTGGGTTATGACTTGTTTGAAGAACCGGAACAACTTATCGATTTGATTGCTGATAATATCGAATCCCAATACTTTGCAAAATATGAAGAAGAAGAAGGTTTGTTTTTAGAATACGAAGAAATAACTTCTTTGCCCGAAAACGAACCTTGGATTGAGACCGACAGTGTGGTGTTTTGCTTCCAACCCTACGAAATAGCTTCGTTTGCAGCAGGAACACCTCTTTGCAAGATTGCTTTGACCGACCTAAAACCGTATCTGAGCGAGAAAGGCAAGTCGCTACTTAACAACCTGAAGCAATGAACAACTATTGCATCATTATGGCAGGCGGCATTGGTAGCCGTTTTTGGCCTCTCAGCAAAGACAACCATCCCAAACAATTCCTTGATATCCTTGGCACAGGAAAGAGTTTCATCCGTAGCACCTACGAACGATTTAGTCCTGTCATCCCCGATGAGAACTTCCTCGTGGTGACCAACAAAGCCTACAAGCAAATGGTTTTGGAACATTTGCCCATGCTTCATCCCGACCAAGTGCTTTGTGAACCTGCACGACGCAACACCGCTCCTTGCATTGCCTACGCTGCCTACCACATCCAAAGCCGCTGCCAAGATGCCAATATTGTTGTCACGCCTGCTGACCATTTGGTAACTAACGAAGTGGAATTTCAGCGCATTGTTCGGTTAGGCTTTGACTTCTTGGCAAAAAAACAAAATGCTTTGATGACCATTGGCATCAAGCCGAGCCGACCTGAAACGGGTTATGGCTATATCCAAGTTCCGAAACAAAACACACTGCCTGAAGTAGTAAAGGTCGAAATGTTCAAGGAAAAACCCGACTATGATACCGCTGTGAAGTTTGTCTCGGAAGGCAATTTCTTCTGGAACAGCGGCATTTTCCTTTGGACCTTGGACGGCATCATGCAGGCGTTCAAGCAATATCTGCCTGAGATGGTTGAGGTCTTCGAAAAGGGCATCTACAACTTTGGCACACCCGAGGAACAAGACTTCATCAACGATCACTTTGTAGACTGTCCTAATATCAGCATTGACTATGGTGTGATGGAAAAGTCGTCCGATACTTATATTATTCCTGCCGATTTTGGATGGAGCGACATCGGTACTTGGGGCTCACTATTTACCCACGCCATAAAAGACGGTGATGGAAATGCCATGCGAGGAAAGGTGGTATCGGTCGACAACAAAAACTCCGTTATTAATATTGAAGAAGGTACTGAAGCCTTAGTGGAAGGCCTTGAAGACTATTTGGTAGCCTATCGTGACCATTCACTCCTCGTGTGTAAACTCAAGGATGAGCAACAGATTAAAGTATGGATTGAAGGATTGAAATAAACTTGATTATTGTGGAAAATCAGCCGTTGGTCTCAATTATAATGCCCAGTTACAATGCCGAAAAGTATATTGCCGAAAGCATTGAATCTGTGCTACATCAAACTTACAGCAATTGGGAACTACTCATCACCGATGACTGTTCAAACGACCAAACTCCTTCCATCGTTCAATCTTATGCAAACAAGGATCCCCGAATTGATTTTGTAATTGCTTCTAAACACTCTGGAATTGCAAATACACGGAACCAAAGTATAGCGAGAGCTAAAGGACGTTTTGTTGCTTTTTTGGACAATGATGACCTTTGGGTAACCGAAAAACTGGAAAAACAATTACGTTTCCTTCTCAAAAACGATTTCGCTTTCGTTTACTCAGAATATGAATTGATGAACGAAGACGGCACGCCAAAAAACAAAACCATCAAGACAGCTGGAGTCATTGATTACGACAGATACCTGAAAAATACCATTATAGGTAGCGGCACTATTATGCTTGACATCGAAAAGACTGGAAGCTTGCAGATGCCTGACAATGCCACCAGCGATGATATGGCCCTTTGGTGCAAAATCCTAAAGGATGGCCATTGTGCACATCCAATGAAAGAAGTCCTTATGCGATATCGTGTCAGGGATAACTCCGCCTCTGCCAATAAACTGAAAGCTGCCAAAGATGTTTGGCTCGTTTATCGAAAACAAGAAAAACTAACTTTTTTCTATTCCCTGATTTGTTTCTGCTGCTATGCCTTCAACGCCATTATTAAACGAATCTTCTAATGCAGAAATTCTATCTATATCGTAACGCCTGGCGGTTTGACGGAGCTTCATCTAAAGAGCAAAAATTGCAGATAGATGAATGGAAGACCCTACTTAAACAAGGTGGTTTAATGGTTAGAAACACTTATAACTTTGACTGCTCAGAAGAAACTTGTTTTTGGTATGTCATCAAAGATCATTTTAATGGATTCGATGAGCTGACTCCAAGGGTTAGAAACAAAGTTAGACATGCTTTTCATTATTTTGAATACCGTTTGATTTCGTTTGATACAATGTGGGAGAAAACCTATCCCATTATTGCCGATACTTTTGCCGATTATCCAATTCATGACAGAACAATGAATCAAGGTGTTTATGAGCAATATTTGAGTCATTGCAAAGAAAGGACATTTGATTATTGGGGCATTTTCGATAAGTCCAATGGACAAATGGTTGGTTTCTGCACAGTCAATCTATGGGGAAACTGCTGTGAATACGGAGTCACTGGAATACTGTCAAAATACAAACGAAACGGTTACTATCCATATTATGGATTATATCATCATTTGAATGAGTATTATCTTGAAAAACAACAATTTGTGTATGTGAGCGATAGTGCTCGATCCATTACCGAACACTCGCAGATCCAAGTTTTTCTCATCCATAATTTTCATTTTCGTAAAGCCTATTGCCAATTGGAGGTTCATTACCGTTGGTGGATGAAGTTGGCAGTCAAAATGTTGTACCCATTCAGAAAAATCATACCTTTGCAGCGCGTTAAGGCAATTCTCAACATGGAGGCCATGCAGCGTGGAGAAAAATAAACACACAATAGGGTTCTTCTTTAAATGGTGCTTCGACCGTATCGTTGCATTGATTGGACTATTTGTGCTGTTTTTGCCATTGCTAGTCATTGGCATTCTCATCAAAATCGATTCAAAAGGGCCGATGTTCTTCATGCAAAAACGCATTGGAAAGAATGGCAAGCCTTTCAAAATCTGCAAGTTCAGAACCATGCATCATCAATCAGAGGGCGATACGGTCACCACAGCCGACGATCCTCGCATCACGCGCATGGGCCACTGGCTGCGCCACAGCAAAGTGGATTGCCTTACCGAGTTGGTCAATGTTTTTATCGGACAAATGAGCTTTGTTGGTCCACGCCCCGATGTGCCTGGCTATGCCGACCAACTGCAAGGAAATGACCGTCGTATACTGCAACTCCGCCCAGGTATTACTGGTCCTGCTAGCATCAAGTATCGCGATGAGGAAGAACTACTTGCCCAACAAACCGACCCGAAAGCCTATAATGACAACGTCATCTGGCCCGACAAGGTGAAAATCAACTTGAATTACCTTGACAATTGGACCTTCTTGGGCGACATAAAACTGATTTTCAAGACCGTGTTTTAATCCCAGCCCCGAAGGGGCGACAGCAATAAGACAAACACATACCGTTCAGCTCCATAGGAGCGAAAGGATAAAAGCAGGCGGCATAAGCCCCTGCTTTTTGCATGTGTTCAGCAGCAACGCCGCTGAACACATAAAAAAACCCCGTAGAATCGGGGAGAATCTACGAGGCCAAAAAATTAATAACATGAAACATAAAAATTGCGCCCCCTTCAGGACTTGAACCTCCCCTGATTAACAGTCAGATGCTCTAACCAACTGAGCTAAGGAGGCTGCACAATGTCACAGAACTTGTTCCGTTTGCGGCTGCAAAAATACGGCTTTTTCCGAAACCGACAATCTTTTTCCGAGAATTTTTTTTAAATATTTTGTAATTGCTTGATAATCAATATAAAAACAATACTACTTTGTATGGAGTTTCCCATTCGGGGAATGGAGAATAGTCGAAATTTTATATTCGGCGACCCGTAAAAATCCAGTTTTAGTAAGACTAAATTGGCCGCCGCATAAAATATAAAAAGATATGTAAACTCCATTCCCCGAAGGGGATTTCATTTTTTTCCTATCTTTGCACAAATTTTAAATCTTAAATCTTTGAATATCCAATGAAAAAAATCCTCGGAATAGGAAGCGCACTGGTCGACATCCTGACTCAGATCCCTAACGATCAAATCCTCAACAAATTGAATCTTCCCAAAGGAAGCATGACCTATGTGAATGCCGATGATGCAGTCAAGATTGGAGAAAAAGTGGCCCAACAGTTTGGCAGCCAACGTGCCAGCGGCGGATCCACAGCCAATACGATGTGCGGTCTATCGCGCCTTGGTGTGGAGACCGGCTTCCTCAGCAAAATCGGCAAGGACGAAGTGGGCGAGTTCTTCAAGAAACAGATGATTGACTGCAACGTGAAGCCCCAGCTTCTAACCACCGAAACGCCTTCGGGCCGCGTCATCGCCATGGTAACTCCCGACGGCGAGCGGACTTTCGCCACCTGCCTCGGCGCTGCTATCGAGATGGGTCCCGACGATATCCATCCCGACCTCCTTGATGGCTGGGACATCTTCTACGTGGAAGGCTACCTCGTGGCCAACCCGCCCCTGCTTGAGAAAGCAATAGACACAGCCCACTCCAAAGGTATGACCATTGCCATGGATATGGCTAGCTACAATGAAGTGGCTAAACACCGTGACCTTTTGCTCCGCCTCCTTGAAGACAGATTGGACATCGTGTTCGCCAATGAACAAGAGGCACAAGCGCTGACGGGATTGGAAGATCCTGAAGCCGCCCTGCATTACATCGCTGAACGCTGCCAAATCGCTGTGGTGAAGGTGGGAGCCAAAGGCGCTTACATCCAACGCGGCAACGAAGTCGTCACCATCCCTCCCATGAAAGCCAATGTCATCGACACCACAGGCGCCGGCGACGTTTGGGCCTCGGGTTTCCTCGCCGGTCTCGTCAAAGGCGAGCCTTTACAGAAATGCGGCATGATGGGCGCCATCGTGGCCAAAAACATCATCGAGGTGATGGGGGCCAAGATGGATGACGAACGGTGGGATAATATTCATAAGGCCATAGCAGAATTATAAAAATGCTGAATGCTGAATTAGGAATGCTGAATGACACGAAGTGATGTATAAACTCGTCTCCATTCCGCATTCCGCATTCATCATTCCTCATTAATTTGTAATATAATTGCTCAAGCTATCATTTTATTTTGTACCTTTGCGCCCACTTAAGTATTTTTCGCGAAAAGTAAATATTTAATAATTAGCTAGTTAGATAAAAAT
>CADBGN010000040.1 GCA_902794155.1 uncultured Bacteroidia bacterium | reverse complement strand
TTCGACGAATATGTCCAACATTAACGACGAGCGGAAGATCAACGAGCGGTATAAGATGATGACGGAGCAGCCCGTCAGGCGGCTGATCCTCAAGATGGCCGTGCCTACCATCATCAGCATGCTCGTGACCACCATCTACAATATGGTGGACTCGTTTTATGTAGGTCATTTGAGCACGGAAGCCGTGGCAGGCGTAGGCGTCTCCTTTGCCTACATGGCTTTCATTAATGCCTGCGGATTCTTTTTCGGGCATGGCTCGGGCAATTACATTTCGCGTGCCTTGGGTGCCAAACAGGGACAGAACGCAGGGCGTATGGCTGCCACGGGATTCTTCTCCCCTTTGATCTTGGGCGCCATTGCAGGCCTCATCTGCATGATCTTCATCTCGCCCTTGTCGCGGGCCATGGGCGCCACCGAGAGCATCCTCCCCTACGCTAACGACTACTTGCGTTTCATCCTGCTTGCCACGCCTTTCATGATGTCGTCACTGACACTCAACAACCAGCTGCGACTGCAGGGTAACGCCCGCTTCGGTATGATCGGCATCGCCTCGGGTGCCATCCTCAACATCATCCTCGATCCTATTTTCATCTTTGTGCTTGACTTAGGTGTCAGTGGTGCCTCGTTGGCCACAGCGGTGAGCCAATGCTTCGGGTGGTGTATCTTGCTATGGGGCACTTCACGTCCTGGCAATGTGCACATCAAACCGAAGAACTTCACCCCTACCCTATACTATTACAAGGAAATCACGCGAGGCGGATTGCCATCGCTGGCACGACAAGCCTTGTCGGTGGTGGCCACCGTTAGCCTCAACCGCATGGCGGTGCATTATGCCCTGCCCGGCAACGAAGCCTCCACGGTGGCAGCCTTCACCATCGTGTCGCGCATCACCTTGTTCTGCTTCGCCATCGTCATCGGGTTCGGCCAAGGTTTCCAGCCCGTATGCGGCTATAACTACGGCGCCAAGCTCTATGCGCGTGTCAAAGAGAGCTATATGTTTTGCATTACAATCACTACGGCATTTCTGATTGTTTTAGGCACGGTGGTCTATATCTTCGCGCCCGACATCATCTCATGGTTCCGTGGCGAAGACCCCGAACTCATCCGCGTGGGCAGTCAGGCCTTGCGCTGGCAGTGCATCGCTTTCCCGCTGATGGGTATGTGCACTGCGACCAACATGCTGTTCCAAAACATCGGCTACACTTGGCAGGCCACACTGCTCTCGATGTGCCGTCAAGGCTTGTATTTCCTGCCTGCGGTCTTCATCATGTCATGGCTTTGGGGCATCACAGGTCTCGAAGCCGCACAAGCCATCGCCGACATCTGCACCTTCTTGACCTCGTTGCCGTTTGCTATCTGGATCTACAAAGTGCTCACCGCGAAGTCACAGAATAGTGTGTGACCTTCCCATCTTTCCAAGTACATTCCACCACCTTATTACCACGAGCGCATAGCCCTTTGAAATGGCCGTCCTTCCATACCGATGGTAAGGCTGGCAGCAATTCGATTTCGCCATCATGGCTTTGCAGCAGCATCTCGGCGATGCCGGCCGTACCACCAAAGTTGCCGTCAATTTGGAAAGGCGGATGGGCGCAGAAGAGGTTGGGATAGGTGCCCGCTGATTGGCTTCCGTCAAGATGGACTGCTGGTTCGAGCAGGTTCCTCAATAGATGATATGCATGATCACCATCGTGAAGGCGTGCCCAGAAGCAGATCTTCCATGCCCGCGACCAGCCGGTGCCATCATCGCCACGACGACGTAAGGTCTCGCGACAGGCATCCATCAGTTCGGGTGTCTTGGATTGGGTCAGCATCGTGCCGGGATAAAGTCCGAAGAGATGCGACACATGACGGTGCTGCGGTTCCACTTCCTTGTAGTCTTTCAGCCACTCTTGCAAATACCCCTGCTCGCTGACCTGCATGGGCGGAAAATGGGATTTGGCGTCGCGGAGACTGTCGGAAAAAGACTCATCCACACCCAAGATCTCTGCCGACTGACAAACCGCATCATACAACTCACTTACAATCTGCACATCCATAGTGCTGCCCATGCACACGCTGACAGTTGTGCTATCATTGAGGTAAAAGGTGTTCTCGGGCGAGGTGGTCGGGGCGGTGACCAGCCAGCCGTGTTCGGGTTCCTCTATCATCGCATCGAGGAAAAACAAGGCCGCCTCTTTCATTAATGGATAGATTTCTCGCAAAAATGTTGTGTCCTGTGTGAATTCAAAATGCTGCCAAGCGTGGAGGGCCAGCCAGGCTCCGCCGGTATTGGTGGCGCCCCACGAAGGGTGCTCGCCGGGGGCCGTGAAGCCCCATGGGTTACAGACCACGTGGACGGTCCAGCCTCGGGCACCATAGAAATCGCTAGCCGTCTCACTTCCTGAAGGCATTAATCCCTCGGCAAAGTGAATTAATGGCAGGTGCAACTCCGAGAGGTTGCAGACCTCGCAAGGCCAATGGTTCATCTCCACATTAATGTTCAGGTGATAGTCACCGTTCCAAGGGGTTTGGATGGTGTTGGCCCACAGCCCTTGCAGGTTGGGTGGCAGCAGGTCCTCGCGGGTGGAACTGATGAGCAAGTAACGCCCAAAATGGAAGTAACAGGTCGGCAGCCAAGGGTCATCATTGACGAGGAAGTCTTCCCAATGGTCTTCCAAGGTCAGGTCTTGTTTCTCTTTGGGATCGCCGATTACCAACTCCACGCGGTCAAACAGCTCGTGATAGGCTTTCAGGTGATCGTTTTTCACGGCATCAAAGCCTTTCGCGATGGCCTTTTGCAGGCGTTCGTTGACGTATACCTCGGGGTCGGCGCACATGAAATCGGTGGCGGCACAGAAGTAGATAATCGTTTCGTTGTCTTTGGTGACCATTTGTGCTTTGGCATAGTAGCGCATTCCTTCCACGCCTTCGACGTTGCTGTCCAGTTGGCCTTGCATGATGACACTGTCAGCATAGGTGAAAACATTGGCTTTTTCGGGACGAGAGAGATTTATTGTTAAGGTCGGCCCTTTGACAGGCTCAGGGACCTTAACTTTTATTACTGCCACATCATCAACACGGGAAACAAAAGACTCTCGTTCATAATGCTGGCCGCCTTTATCGAAAGAAACCTTATGGATAGCATCATTCAGGCAAAGCGTTCGTCTATAATTGGTTACGGAATCCGAATTTGGATATTGGTATTCGATGGTCATATTGCCCAAAGTCTGGTAACACCCGAAAGGCACCTTGGCACCTTGTCCGTGGCCCGAGCCTTCTCCACCACAAACAAAGGTCTCATACATTAGGTTTTGGGCTTCGTCGTTCTTGCCTTCCTTCAACAGGCGTTTTATTTCAGGCAGGGATTCCAACGCCAAGGGGTTGCTGTCGTCGCTTGGTGCACCCGACCACAAGGTGATGTCGTTCAGCGTAATGGTCTCCTGCTCCACCCCACCGTCGGGCATCATGCCGAGGTGACCGTTGCCCAAGGGGAAGCACTCTTCCCAGATCTGGGCGGGGTGTACCATTTTCAGATTCCATTGTTCCTGAAAACGTGCTTTTTGGCAACCCCATAACAGGAAAGAAAGGACTATAATTGGAAAGGAACGATACATTAACTCGGAAATCTTATATACAATACACTAAGTTAAATCCAACGTCACGCCATAGTCATGCAACCAATCTTCACATTCCTTATAATTGGGCATAACAGAAAAAACAGCATCCCAAAACTGACGGGTATGCTGGGGATATTTCAGATGTGTAAGCTCATGGACGACCAAATAGTCAATAATCATGGGTTTAGCCATGATGCACTTCCAATGGAAGTTGACATTATGGCTTGGCGTGCATGAAGCCCAATGCGAGCCTAATTCCATTATTTTGATTGAGGCTGGCTCCCGTCCGACCTTTTCCGAGAAATAGGCAACGCGCTCTTTGATGTAGGGTAAACCTTGTTTCTTGTAAAACTTGATGAAAGTTTCCCTTGCCTTTGGCAGATATTTCTCACTAAGCACAAACTTGTCATCAACGATTTCCAATGCCCGCTTCGCTGTTTCAGAAATCATCAGATTGTATGACTGCCCCATGAACAAAAAAGATTGTCCATTGACAAACTTGCGGTTGACGTGTGCTTTCGTCACGGCCTTTCGGTTTGCTATACGCCTGCAAATCATATACTCACGTGCTGCAAGTTCCTTATAAATGGTCTCTTCCGAACAATCGTATGGCGCGACAGCGTTCACGCTGCCGTCGCGCTCTATGTTGACCGTAATGGTTTTTTTGCGCTTTGAGCGTTTGATTTCTATGTCAAGATCTCCGACTTTCATTGTGCATTGTTCACCATCCATCTCCTCAAAATGCTTTCGTTACTTTTAGCAAGTTTTATCAACTCTGTAACGATGGATTCGCTGTTTTGCTTCAATTCTGGGATTCCTGAGAATCGTAGGATTGTGCCCATGTCGCCCCGCAGTTTCTCCACATTGGTGGATTTAGTCCAAATGTTGGGTATCGACATGGCTTCAAATATCAGTGTCATAACCCTATCAGTGATGCCAATAATCTTTTCGTGTTCCTCCTCAAAATCTAGACCTGCGCATTGGCAAAGCTTATCATAGAACGGTTCTTTTTCCTCTGAAACCACTGCAGGACGCGGGTGTGCCATTTCCTGACGCAGTCGCTCCAACTCACTGATCATCTCCTCCCAATTGCCTGCGTATGTGGTGAGGATGTTTTCCATACGGTCTTTGAACTTCTGGTAAAGGGCCGTATTCTTGCCTTCACCCAGCTTGATGATGATGCGCTCGCGGATTTGGTGCTCCATGGCAGATGCTTTCGTCTGCGGGCTGTTGTACATGTTGTTGACAATCTTCGGGAAATCGTCCGACAAGATGTCCACTTCAGGCACAGTTTCCCTTACTCCGTCCGATTTCAGATACTTGTCCAAAAGACGGCGTACCTTTTCGCTTGCCCATTTGAGGTCAAGCGTGTCGTCCTTGTAATGCCAACGGATGAGGGAAACAATATAGGCCATGCGTTTGGCAGGGACATAGTAGTTTCTGCGTGTACTCGGCTCGTTGAAAAGCAAATCGAAGATGTCGAAGAACAAGCGGAACAAGGCATCCAATTCCGAACGGAACTTGATGCTCTTCGCAGCTATGACTATCTTTTCGCAAATCGTCTTCTCCTGTTCCTTGTCGGCGCGCTGCTCAAGGAAGTCCTTGATATTGTCAATGCCTTCATCCACAAAGCGTTGGATAATTTTGTTATAACGCATTTCAAGTTCAGGGATTTCCTTTTCGATAGCGGAGAAATAGGTCTCAAATTCTTTCAAATCCTCAGCCGCCTCATGTTCTTCCTCGGCACTGTAGATACCCAAAGCCTTGTGTAGGTTCTTGGTGACGCCGAAATAGTCCACCACCAAACCGTGGGTCTTGCCTTTCTTGGTGCGGTTCACACGGGCAATGGCCTGCATCAGGTTATGTTCCGACAGGTTTTTGTCGAGATACATCACTTGCTCGATGGGCGCATCGAAACCTGTCAGCAGACGATCGCGAACGCAAAGAATGCCAATACCCGACAATGGATTTTCTGCATCGAAGTCCTTTTTGAAATTGACGATAGCATCGTCAGTCTTCGCCTCGATTCTCGCGGTTCTTACAATAGCTGGCTCGTTGTTGCCCATACTTGACACCACGGCCCGCACTTTCAACATTTTTAGGCGTTGCAGCATGACCTCGTCGCGTTCCTCCTCTGATTTCTGTTCTTCTCTTTGGATAAACTCAGGGATAAGCCTTTCCAAAGCAATCTTATAGCGGACAGCTGCCAAAATCGAAGCGCCCACCACTTGTGCCTTGAAACCATTCGGAAGAATCTCTGAAACATAGTGCTCCAACATGTCGCGGGCGTTTTTCATCACACGGTCAGCACTTTCCAAATAGGCAATCATGGTACCATAACGCCGCATTATCTCAACGCGTTCCTCTTGGGTTCGGTTTTTGAAAGTCTCCTCAAAAGCATAGTCAAAATCTTCCTTGAAAGGAATGTCGTCGTCACTTTTGCGACCAATGTACTTGATGTCGACCGTGGCATGGTCTTTCACGGCATCGTTCATCTTATAGGTGTCGATGAAGTCGCCGGCTTTCTGCCCGAAGCGTTCGCATGTGGTGGCTTTGTGGCGTGGCGTAATCAGCGGCGTGCCAGTGAATCCGATTCGCGCCGCATTGGGGAAGGCTTGGAAGAGGTTGTCGCCCATCTCGCCGCCTTGCGAGCGGTGCGCCTCGTCAATAAGCACCAGTATCTTTGAGCTTTCGTTGATGACGGGGAACGTTTCATATTTCGGCACGATGCCCGTCTTTATCAGTGATTCAAGGGAATACTCCTTGTTTTCGCCAAATTTGTGAATCATCACCAGATTGAGGTCGGCGGTGTCGCCTTCCAACTTCACAAGTTGCTGACGGTTCTCCACAACATTTTGAATCTTCTTGGTGTCTGGGTCTTGGCGAAGCTCACCTGTATATTCTGCTGTTTCGGCCAACTGCTCTTCAAGGTCGTGGCGGTCAACCACCATGAGGATGCGGTAGTCGTGCAATTCACGGATATGGCGCATCTTGCGGACAAGAAACACCATAGTGAGCGACTTGCCACTACCCTGCGTGTGCCAGATGACTCCGCTTCGACTCTTCCAATCGGTGCCGCTTTCGAGTTTGCGCAACATCTTGCCCACTGCTCGGTATTGCTGGTAGCGACAGATGACTTTGACGAAGCCATCATCTTTGTGCATAAACAGGGTGAAGTTGCGAAAAATGTCAATCAGAATCTCATGGTTGAACATGCCTTTGATGAGGATTTCCTGACGTTCCGCAGGGTCGATATTGACGCCTTCGGCGTATTCTTCCGGAAAAATGTCCTTCCAGTTGAGATAGAAATCAAAATCGGCGGAGATGGTGCCACAACGAGCCTCTACGCCACGGGTGATGACGCTGAACAGGTTGGTATGGAATAGCCGCTGGCAACCTTCTTCGACGCCTTCGGAAAACGGGTCGTCTTCAACGCGCTGGTTGGCGTAACGTTTGATTTGGTCGTAGGCCTCGCTCATCGGTTCCGAGACATCCTCATCCTTACACTCAATCACCACCAACGGCAAGCCATTCACAAAGCAGACGATATCGGGGATGATAAACGGCTTGGTGTTGTTGGTATCAACACGGAACTGGTTGATGGCGATAAAAGAATTTTTCTTATAGTTGTCAAAGTTGATGATTTTGGCTGTGGGGTTGTCCTCACCCGTCACCTCGTTTTTGGTGGGTAGGTGAATGCCTTCCAACAGCATATTGTGAATCTCATGGTTGGCATCGATGAGCGGCTTGTCTATTTCCGTGATTTTGCGGTAGCAATAAGCCTTTTGCTCATCGGTAATCCAATCATTCAACTCTTTCAGCTTCTTGTAGAACTCCTCTTTCAGGACAATCTCGTTGAACGAGGTGCGCATACTCTCGGCAGGGTCTTGCGGGATGCCGCCATTGCCTTTGTCTATCACTTGCCACTTTATCTCGCGAAGCTTTTCGAGAAAGGGGCGCTCTACGTTGGTGTATTCGCTCATTTTAATGGAGAATTGGCATGAATAATGGATGGTCTCTTGTTTGTCAAACTAGGACATGAACTAGGACATTTTTATATAACTATTTGCATATCAAAGAGTTTAACTAGGACATCAACTTGGACACACACTCTTCTATTACTTTTTGATGATCTGTCGTCCCAAATCCGTACAGATGTATTGTTGGTTTCTTGCCGTTGGTTTATCGGGATTTGTCATTTGTATCAACTTCATTTCCAGCAATTTATCCAAATACCTTCTTTTCTTTTGTTTGTATGAAGTGCTGTCTATTCCATCGAGCATGTTTCGTCCTGAAATCTCGGTCGAACACCGCAAAAGACAAATCGCCAGTTTTTCAATGTCCAGTTTCGGAAGAACTAGGACATAACTAGGACATAATTGGGATATTTTTCTTATAACAGCCTCTATATCTGCAAGTTCAACTTGGACATTAACTTGGACATCAACTAGGACATCGTTGACAAATTCAGGATGACATGGCAAGTCGATCATGAAAAACGTCCGGTCGTCATCCGTCTCAATAGTTGCATTTTTAGAGCCGTTTTCTGCCAATGCTTTCTGAATGGTTGGAATGCCCGTGGCTCTTCCCTCGGTCAAATCCAATTCCTTAAGGAACTCACCCAATCTGCGGTTACGGTATCTTCGTGAGCGCAACGACTTGGCCTCCTTGATGGCCTGCAAACTAATCGACCTGTCGGGACCCGAATAACTCAAAATGCTAATCCTATCCGGCTCAATGGTGATTTCAACGGGCTCGCGTTCTTGATAATTGCGGTGGTAGAGGGCGTTCACGACGGCCTCTTCTATGGCTTGGAACGGATAATTGAAACACTTCTTTGATTTCTCGCTATCCACAGGTTTAGTAATGCGTTCCTTGATGACATTGGTGCGAAAATAGCTCAAAGCGTCGGCAATCATTTGAGGTACAGGTCCTTTAATTGGCGGCACTTCTATAATGTTGTCGGGATTCTTTTCGCGCCCTTCGGGAAACATGACAATCTCAACCTGGGTCTGTTTGAAAAACTTGGCGGGATTTTCCGAAAACATCATGGCTGCCACGTTTTTTATCTGACGTTTCTCAACGGGGCCATCAAGCAAATCCATCTGTTCCAAAATCTTCTCAAGCTGGCTTGTGAAATCAGCATTGGCGAGGCGACTTCCCACTTTTGTCAGATAATCTTTCAACAGCAATGGGGAGATGTCGTTCAGAACGATGTTTTCATTGCCACGGTCGTCGTAAGGCACACGGTTGGCCATGTCACGCAGTTGGTCAAGCAACTCGCCTTTTGCTTCGACGGAAGAGGTGCCGTAACGCACATAAAAGACCGGCTTTTTCAGTTTGGCTGTTACATCGGCTGGAGCGGAATAGGGGCGGTTGTTGCCCGAAGTAACCCAAAGCACCAAAATCTTTTGTCCGTCCACCTCTTCCACGGATAGGCGCGGAGCATAAAACGGCTCTATCAGCTGATTGTACTGGTGGATTTCGCGTTGTATTTTGTCTAACGATGCCTCAAAAACGCCACATACGGGGCGCTTCGCCACGCCGTTTTCCTCTTCCACACCTATCAGTATATAGCCGCCTCCGATGTTGTCGATGTCGTTGGCAAAGGCGCAAACGGAATGATAAACAGCAACAGGGTTCCAACCTTTCTTGAACTCAATCCTGTCGGACTCTATTCTGTTCTTGTTCAACAAGTCTTCTATATTGATGGGTAGGGCCATGATACGGTTTTTTGTTTCCTATTTGTATATTTGGCAAAAATACATTTTTTCAACGAAATACGTATGAATGGTT
This sequence comes from uncultured Bacteroidia bacterium, assembly GCA_902794155.1. Taxonomy (GTDB): domain Bacteria; phylum Bacteroidota; class Bacteroidia; order Bacteroidales; family F082; genus Limimorpha. The sequence goes on along the minus strand of CADBGN010000040.1, from coordinate 10,643 downwards.
GTTGATGTGGTTTTCACTAAGCTTTTCGAAAAAGGGGTGTTCTATGTTGGTGTATTCGGACATAGTCAATTAGTTTGTAGCAAATAAACAAATAGTATTTCAATCTAATAGTAACATCCTGTTATCCATTTTCAGCCATTCAAGAATTCCATCTTTAGGCACATTGAAACCTAAATCTAATAATATTTTTTGAGCTTTTTTAGATAGTTGTGCTTTACTTCCGTCATGTGTGGTTCCATCTATGTTCATTGCATATAACTGGCCAGATTTGCTATAAACATGAATATGTGTTTGGTGTCCAGGAGAGCCATCTTCTTTATCAATGCGATAAGATAGAGTTGTGTTACCAAACGGCTTATAGACGTTGTGTTCTACAATTAAGCCTCTTTTCTGTAGATTTTGGCATTCCTCACCGTTTTCTTCAAACACTATTGCATCAACATCATAGTCAATAATATTTTCAATATTGTCTACTATATAATCTGATAGTTTTTTCATACAACACTTGTTTAAAATTACTATAATTAATTTTTTGGCCCAGGTAACAAAAACTCTTTTTTAATGCCGAATCGCAATAGTTCATTTCTGTCCTTCTCCGTTATTCTATTAAACTTACAGAATTGCACAATTGAATAAGCTAATGCCTGTTTAGCCACAATGGGCATATCCAATTGATCAATTTCCTTGATTTCATCCAATCTTAGGTTTTTTGCAAAGCGCATAGCAATATCTTGTTTTATCAAAAACTTAATAGGGGTTTCGTTTTGTGAGCATACCGCATCCGATATTTTAATAGTACTCTTTGAACCTAATGAAGTAGAAATCTTTGTTATCATACCGATGATAAATCCAAAATTCATCCCCCAAAAGAACTTTTGTGCCTTTTTATCCAATTCATCTGGTTGCATTCTTGGGTTTGATTCAATTAACATATCTTTTATGAAAGAATCATAATCGGGAATAGCTATCATTTCTTTTACCAACTGAAAGAAAGAATTTATTACGCGCAGATGAACATTCATCCCTTTTTCAAAAATAGTTTTTAACTGAGTTGATTTTAGAGACCCTGATCTATTAGTCAATATCCTACCCAATACTTCAACAGTTTTCAAACTTCTTCTCAATTCTAATGATAGCTCACTTTCATCATCATCTTCTTCGGGAAAGTTTTGTGCTTGCTCTTCAATAATATCCATTTTTTGCAAACGATCTCTTCTGGCTTCATTCGGAGTATTTTTTGATGATAGCTCTATTTTCTTCACCTCATCTGTTTTAAAGAAAGCCATTTCTTCTTTAGACATGGTTGCTGGAATATAATTCTTGAACAATTCATCAGATCTACTAAGTAATTTCTCAATTAGTGATTTGTCTTTCGTATGATGTACCATGAAAACCGTAATATAGGCATTTTCATTTTTGTGTAAATTATCAAGTATTACATCAACATCTTTTAATGCACTTAAATTCTCATCTTCCCTATCATCTAAATGTTCAGCAAAAAACTTTCCAGCAAAATAGTAGTACAAATATGGATAGTTAAAGTCATAATTACCCAATGAAGAAACATGTAAAATACCAGAAGCCTTCAGTTTTCTTAAAACGGTTTCTTTGCCTTCTACTAAATTAAATTCTTCAGTATAACTATTGAAGAAATCCATAAAAGACTCTTGTGAAAGAGGAGCTTTATGCTTGAATCTTTTATATGCAAATTCGGTAAGAAAATTAATATAAGAATCTAAATTCTCATTTACTACCCCTTGTTTCCCTAAAAACAGAATAATTAACGCTTGATAGCAATACCCTTGAGAGGTAATTTCTTCGTTAAGAGGTTTGTTTATTGAATCATAATTGCTCAACAAAGTCAACACAAAAAACGGGTATGCGGGCATGATGTTTTTTCCAAAGATTTTTCCTAACGCAGCATCAACCGCAGTCATACGTTCATCTATTTGCATATAATCGCCATTGATAAACTCCGGGTCGTAATCCCCGGTTTCAGATATAGATACCCATTTTCGTATGAGTTCATTTCGCAATGAAGGCTTTAATGGTTTGATAACATATCTATCAAAACCTATTACCTTTTTTTCTTGAAGAATATCAATGTCAAATATTGTGTCAACAATAATAATTAGTTGTTTGTATATAGAGAGTCTTTCAATTGCTACTTCTTTATGCTTAGCTTTGTGAAAATCATCAATGATGGGAACAATACGTTCCGAATCATAGTCTGAAATACCAAACTCTGTATTATATTGTTCTTTGAATAACTTGTTTACTCGTGCAGTCAAATCACCTTGTAAATACTCTTGTTCGTCTTTAATATATACTGGAATAAACCCCTTTTGCTTTAACAATACAACAAACTTTTTTGCCAATGTCGTTTTTCCAGATTGGTCTTCTCCAACTATAGCAATTCTGTCTCCTACATTAAAATTAGACGCAAGTTGTTCAAAAGACATTCTAATATTACTACCAATGCTATTCTTTTTTTCCACATCTGGATGAACATAAATATCTGTCATCTTCAACTCGTTTTTATTGCCATGAGCCTTGGTAAGTAATGTTGCATCTTCAAGAAAAGCTAATTGCTTTTCAGAGAAAGACAATTCTTTGAATCTTTTATATTTTTCTGCAGCATTTTTCAGATGATTATATACATCAAGCCAAGCATCGTCTGGCTTAGGAAAACTTGATACAGGATTTCCATCGGTAGGTACTGCCAAAATTCGTTTTATATTTGGCAAATCCAACCATGCACATGACGAAAGAATGATTGGAATTACAAGAACACCTCTTTTTTGTCTTAATTCAAGGGCTGCCTGTAATTCCTTTTTACATGCGCCTGAACTGATATAATAAGACGAAATGAAACAACAAACTATATCCCTATCTGCAAGGTGTTCGTCTATTCTGTCCCAAAAATCATCCCCTGCCGTGATGTCTTTGTCATACCACATTTCTAAAGTTCCATTATCTCTTAATGGTGCTGTATGACGCATAAAGTCTTGTACATGTTGGCCGTCATTATGACTATAGCTAATAAACAATTTCAACATATTATTATTTCATTTAATTATTCACTTTTTTCGTTTAACAATTTTTCCATCAACTCCTTCTTCTACTTCCCATATTTCTACATCAGTTTTTTCTCTTGCAGTGACCTTTGTCTATCACTTGCCACTTGATTTCACGAAGTTTTTCGAGAAAGGGGGCTCTATGTTGGTGTATTCGGACACATGTCAATTACTTCTTTTAATGAATGTATCGTTGTTTTCGCTTGAAAATATAAAAAATAATCTTGCATCCAGTTTTGTAGTTCTACATTTTCGACAAATGCATTTGGGAGGGCATCTCCCTTTGATTTATAGACTGGTGAAACAAATGCATCTAATGGTATTGTTATTTGTTTATTAAGTCCTTGATAATTTGACAAGAAAATCTCATCCCAAATTGGCTCTATGATTAATGAAATAGTATGACGATGATAATCTTTATATTTCATCTGCATATCTCTTAATTCAGTGTTAAATAACAATAATGAAGAAAAAACATTAGAGTCGTTACCAAACTCCTCTCTAACTTTTGATAGTATCAAGTCATCCAACTGATCATTAGGATATTCGTTCTGAGGAATTCCTTTAAAAAAAATATTCCACTTCTCTTTTTCCGAACGAACTGTTGGAGATGACATTTTGTAATTCGGATTGAAATCTCGCAAATACATTATTTCTACCCAATAGTTGTTATTACTGTCTATGATAGGAATTGTTTTAATCACTTTCCAACTTGCATTTGGAAGTGCCCTAATAGTCTTATCCAAACTCAAAACTTGGTTGTATATTTTACTCCAGTTTTTTTCTGTAATTTCCGTTAAAGACACTTTTTGATTAATTATCGGCGTGCTATTATACCAATCAATAATTAATCCAAACTTAGCAGTTTCTTTCGCTTCATTCACACACATTATTGCATAGGGTATGCGGTATTTTTCATTGATATTCTTATAACTTAAAATGTCATCCATAGTAAGAATATATGCCTCTGATTCAGTATATGTGGTTCGCTTTACGCTAACGGCAAATCTGAAATCTGATTCAGGAACCGACACGATTAAATCACAAAAATCTACAGAAGAAAAATCTATTTTGCAATTTTTACAATATCTGTACAAAATTGTAACTGCTATAGACTCGATACGTGATACTTGATTATTCATAAACGGCTTTTATATGTTGATTTAAAACTCGAAACTTTTATTTGATCCCAATACATAATAATGTCTGTTTTTAACTCATTAAGTGTATTTTTTGTAACAACTGGGTCGCTAAAATCCAATTTATTGGTGGTTTTCATAGACGATTGTCTATCCGAATTGTTAAACGCGGGTGTAATAAATACAACCTCATTGTTTAAATCTACTCCTGCAACATAAGTTGGAAGAGGTCTCTTAAGAAGTGCTTCAAATTTCTTTTTAGTGACATTAACTTTAAGGGTCTTCTTTTTTTTATAATAACCCTTCTCTGTAGTTTTAACTTGGATTAAACAAGAATAAGGTGTTTTATCATCATTTATTTCAAGGAGAATATCCTCTATTGGTGCTTTTTCTCCAAGAAAATAGGCAGAAAACAACCCGTATTGTGTTATTCTTGTTCGAAAGATGTTTTCACCTCTATCTCCAACTATGTTTGAAGTTTTACCCATATAGTATTGAATTATATGATGACACAATCAATTAGTTTACTTCTCCATCCAATAACCTCTCCATCATCCCCTTCTTAATCTTCCCATATTTCTCCAAAACCTTCTCCTCCGCCGCTATCTTCGCATCTATGCCCGAAAGGATGGTGGCTATGCGGCACTGCTCTGCGAGGTCGGGAACAGATAGTTCTATTTTATAAATAGTTTCTTTTGACAATGAAGGAACACCTGTCGCTTCATTGTATTTATTCCAATCAATGTTGCAAAAAACATAATAAATGAATAGAGGCATCACCCTTACAAAGGAGTGTGTGTAAAACAAAGTATCTACCGTCCAAATCTTTCCCTTATAATACATTGGTTTGTTAATTGTTCCCTTTCTTCCAATACATACAGTTTCACCTTCGTAAAGGAAATCATCAACGTAGGTCATTACACCTCCTGTACCATAAACAGGAATATCGCCACTTTGTAAATGCTTGTAATCTTGTCCATTCCCAATTGTCAAGCAATCCCCCAACCTCACCTTCTTCCATCCCTCTTTCGGTTTCAGCAAGTCTTCCATCATGCCCTGCTTCATCTGCTTGTATTTGGCGATGACCTTCTGCGTTGAGGCTATCACCTTGTCGGCAGAAGAAAGGATGGCAGCTATGCGGCGCTGAGCGGGGAGAGATTCGGGGTAAATGATGAAAGTACGGGCAATGGAAGTCCTGTTTACAGATGAAACCTTAGAACCTGCTATATAGGGCAACAATTGGTTATGAAAGTGATTGCTATTCAGGAAATAACCCAAATAGCCAAGTGCCATTTCGTGTTTCGGTCTGCAAAAATAAGTGTGTAAACCGGAAACAATTTTTCGGTCTCCAACATTCAATACTTCAACACATTTCCCGACAGTATCATCTTCTGCCGTATCAGCAAATATCACATCTCCATTTTTTACTTGGGCTGTATTAAACCTAACACCTTCATTGATATATGGTATCTCGTTCACATTGCAATCCAGACAATATGGATACTTAATCAAAACATCGCCGTAATGGATATTTTGGTATTCACCTCGCTGGTTGTTTAACTTATCCCTTGACAATGTATTTGTTGGCAGCATGTCAAAGAATTGGTCAAACCGCATCTTCTTCCATTGTTCATTATTATGTGCTTGCTCGGTTTTCATTGGCAAAAACTCATTATTGAATATACCTTAACTCCTTCAAATACACGTCCAACTCTTTTGTTGCAGCATCGCGCTCCGATAGCAAATCGTTGAGCGTGACGGAATACTTGTCGTGAAGCAATTCCACTTTTTGCTGCAAACCGCGCGCATGGGCTTCGAGATACACATTGATAATCTCATGCAAGCTGTTGAGCCAACGGGCAGTAATCAACCGGCAGGCATCATCGTCTGAAATCTGCTCGCGAGCTTTGTCGGCCAGGGCTTCCTTGCTTACCTCTATCTCGCGGATTTTCTTGCGGCAGTCTTTCAGTTCGTTTTCAAGCGCAACATGATGTGCTATCTGAGTATCAATATTTTCAACCTGGCGGTTAAGCTCTTGAATTTCAGAATCGTCAATAACAGGCAACACTAACGCTGCAATTCGAGCATCAACCTCCTTTACCGTATCTTCATTCTTTGCCTTTACTGCTTGTTTCCGCAATTCGTTTAATCGTTTTTGCTCAACTTTGAACGCAAACTTGGCCATTCTTTCTTGGGTTTTCAGTTCCTTCTTCAATTCCTTAATCTGGCCGTTCAGGTTTTTCCTTTCGTCCCTGAAATCTGATATGATAGCTTTCGGCATCACCTCATATTGCTCGGCATCCCATTCTTCGGGGTCCATATCGGCAATCTCGGCAAACTTGGCTTCCAACTCATCGCGACGGCTTTCCAGACGCTTGAGGTCGGCCAGCACTTCGGGAAACTCATTGGCAATCAGTTCATCATCGGGAATGAGTTCAGCCGTCCAGCCGCTCGACTGCACACTGCGGAAGTCGCTTTTGAGCGCGTCGGAGAAATGGGCAAACGAGCCTCGAATCTGGTATTCATCGAGCACCGAAAGTTGGGCAAGCTCACTCACAAAACGGTCGGTGAGGTTATGGTTGAAATCGAACAGGCTGCCCCCATGCAAGGCATTCAAATCGGCATCCGAAGCGTTCCAAAAAGCATCTATCGCTGTGCTATAGCTTTCCACAACTTGTTTCTTGCCATCACTTTCGGCTATAATGCTCTTGATGTCAGCCTTTTCAGTGACAGCATCCGAAAAATCGGCGTAACCGTCGGTTGCCTCCGTAAACAGTTTTTCCTGCAAGCCTTTGTAACAATCAAAAACAGGCTTCAATTCATCGATTTCCTTGACAGGAATGCCTCCATTGATATGCGCTTTCACATCTTGCGGCGTGGAAGCCTCGGAATTGTCCACATAGCGACGGATATTGCAATTGTAGTCCTCTTCGGCCAGCGTTTCCTTGCTCACCAAACGGCTGTAGCCAGGAATCTCTTTCTTGTTGTGATAGACGAAGCTAATCTTCTCGATGTCCTCGGGACGCAGCGAATTTTGGTTTTTGCCTTCCTTGTATTCGCGGTCGGCATTGATGAAGAACACGCCTTTGCGATGGGTGGCGTCGGCCTTGTTGATAATCAGCAAGGAAGCAGGGATGCCCGTGCCGTAGAACAGCCCTTGCGGCAAGCCTATGACACACTCGAGGATGCATGCCGGGTTGATGTCGCTGCCCATAATGAGGCGTTGGCGCATTTTCTGCTCCTCGCCGCCACGGAACAACACGCCGTGAGGCATCACAACAGCCATGCGGCCATTGTTTTTCAAAACCGAAATCATGTGTTGCACAAACATAAAGTCGGCCTGTTTCTTCTTGCTCATCCAGTTTTGGAAGCGCTCCTTGAACTTCATGTTGGCCGTGGTGTAGTTCTGCGAAAACGGCGGATTGGCCACCACGATGTCATACTGGTTGAGCGTGCCGCCTGTGACTAACTTCGGGTCAAGAAGTGTGTCACCTTGTTCGATACGAGCATTGCGGATGTTGTGGAAAATCATGTTCATCTTGCACATCTGATAAGGGCTGTCGAACTTTTCCTGTCCGTGCAAAGTCAGTTTATCAGCACTGCCGTAACGGTTTTCCACATAGTTGTGCATAGTAATCAGCAGACCACCCGAGCCAACGGTCGGGTCACAAATCTCGTCGGTTTCCTTGGGTTGTAGAATCTGGCCCATCAGATATACCACCTCCGACGGCGTATAGAATTCACCTGCTTTCTTTCCTGCGCTTTCGGCGAAAAACTTAATCAGATACTCGTATGCGGCACCCAACAGATCGGGAAACTCGAAATTCTCGTCTTGTAGCTTCGGAAAATCGTTGAAATCCTTGAGCAGAGCGCTAAGCGTCTCTTCATCCAACACACGCTCGCCTTTGGTGTTGAGTTCGTTGAATTTGGTCTTGCTCAGCACCCCCGACAACAACGCCGAATTGTTTTTCTCCACTTCAGCCAATGCCGTGGTGATGGCATCGCCGTAGCTAAGTTCCTCTCCTTCTTCATTCATTGGGTGAAGCAGATATTTCCATCGGGCCAAGGTCGGCACATAACAGTTGTATTTTGAAGGAATGTCCAATTCCTCTTCGATGGTTGCCTCATCTGCATCGGGATATTGCTTTTTCAAGTCATCTTTCAAGGCCAATCTGTCGATTTCAAACTGATCGTTGATGCGTTTCAAAAAAAGTAATGCAATGATATAGTTCTTGTATTCAGCGGCATCCATGCTGGTACGCAGGCGGTCGCATTGGGCTTTCAAAAAAGATTCAAGTCGCGAAAGGGATATTTTTGATTTTTTCGACATTGTTCAAATTAAAAATAGTTGAAGAGGTTTGTCAAGTTGCAAAAATACAATAATTATCCTATATTTTGCAGTTCTTTCGATTAGAAACCTGCCAACTCCATCGTCACGGTAGGAATCAACAACAAGGCACCAATGACGACCAACACAAGAATGAACTTCCAGATGAAACGCACCCATTTCTCCCAAGGGATGCGGGCCACGCCGAGGGCGGCCATCAAGACGCCGCTGGTGGGCGTGATCATGTTGGTGAAGCCGTCACCGAACTGGAAGGCCACCACCGTGGCTTGACGCGAGATGCCGATCAGGTCGCTGAAAGGCGCCATGATAGGCATGGTGATGGCGGCTTTGGCCGAACCACTCGGGATGACGATATTAATCAAAGTTTGGATGCCATACATGATTTCAGCCGAAGCAATCTTGCCCATGTTGCCCATCGACTTGGAGAGGCCGTAAAGGATGGTGTCGATGATGCCACCATCCTGAAGGATGATGACGATGCCGCCCGCCAATCCCACGATGACTGCCGCCGAGAGGATGTCGCCCATGCCTTCGAGGAAGAGCTTGGCGATGTCGCTGGCACTCTTGTCGACGGCCAAACCACTGGCGATGCCCAGCACCAAAAACAAGGAAGCAATCTCCATGATGTACCACTCATAACCCAACACGCCAACCACCAAGAAATACACCGTGGCAAAGAGCAAGGTAAGGACAAAATAATGCACCGTCTTGCGAAGCGTGATGACGCTTAACAGGACAAATATTGCCGTGCCAATAGGTAGCAGAGGCAACGTGGTCTCGTTGTTGCCGATTTTCAAGGTGGTCATCGGGTAAAGCACCGAGAACACGATTAATACCGCCGTCAGGAAGGCGAAGACCCACCAAGCCTTGCGGGGCGTGTAGCGTTCCAGCTCCTCTTCCTTCACCTCCGCCGACTTGCGCCAATAGGCGTCGTCCTCATACATGATGGACGACTGGGGATTTTTCTTCACCTTGCGCGCATAAAGCAGCACAAACACGATGCCCACCACCGTCAGGATGGCCCAGCAAACGGCACGGTAGCCGATGCCCGTGAAGAGCGGGATGCCCGCGATGCCCTGCGCAATGCCGATGGTGAACGGGTTGAGCATGGCGCCCGAGAACCCGATATGCGCTGCCACATACACCATGCAGAGACCCACGATGCTGTCATAGCCCATCGAGACAGCCAAAGGAATGATAATCAACGCAAAAGCGATAGTCTCCTCACTCATGCCGAACACACTCCCGAAGAGGCTGAACAACAGCATGATGAGGATGATAACGACATTGTTCACGCCTATTTTGCGCATCAGCTTCCGACGTTCAAGGCGTTTGGTGAACTTCAAGAACGACATGATGCCCATATCGATAGCCTTGCTCTTGTTCATGATCCAAAACGCACCACCGATGATTAATATGAACACGATGATGTTTGCCTGCTTGACGAAGCCTTTATAGAACGCTGAGAATATCTGCCATGTCTGCGGCTCAGCATGAAATTCGGCAGCTTGAGCCTCCGGCAGTTGGTCCGCATAATAAAAAGTCATTACCGTTTCATCCCCAATTTGCTCCGTAACATATTTCCCTGGCGGGATAATCCAAGTGAGCACCGCCGCGATGACGATGATGGCGAAAACGATAACGAAGGTATGTGGAACTTTGCGTTTTTTCATGGGCAATCGGATTGAAGCCACAAAGATATTGATTTATTCCTTATTTTTGCGCCAATTATCAAAATCAACAAGAAAAATGAAGAAGATTCTGACCCTCTTATCGCTGGCTCTCGTCATGGCTTTTGTCGTGCCAGCCCAAGCACAAGAAAAGAAGATGTTCACCCCTGCTGACGCTTCTTACAACAACCGCAGCCTCTATGCCCAACGCCCCAACCAACTGAAATGGATCGGCAACTCCGAGATCATGATGCAGGTGAAGGACAAAGAGATTGTCACCATGACGCCTGGCAGCAAGAAAGAAGCCACTTTCCTCACCGTCGACGAGCTGAACGGCTTTACCAAGGGTGAAGGCATCAACGACTTGACGCGCATTCCCCAGTTGACCTGGATCAACGACTATCAAGCC
>CADBGN010000039.1 GCA_902794155.1 uncultured Bacteroidia bacterium | reverse complement strand
GAAAGAGAACAAGGAAGAGATGCGCTACCTGCGTCATGAGTTCTCGGTCGAACACTTCCGCCAGACGGTGATGCTGCCTGAGGACATCCACAAGGAGCAAATCAGCGCCAAGGTCGAAAACGGCATCCTCGACATCATCATCCCGAAGGTGACCGTCGATGAGAAGAAACAGGCCATGCAGACCATCGAAGTCTGCTAAAGTCTTCGAAAAACAACCCCACAACGGGACGGAGTCATCCGCCCCGTTTTTTTTTGTTGCCACAAACGCAATTCCCGACACTTTTATTCCTTACCTTTGCCGCAAATTTATTTGCGTATGAGAAAAGCGTTACTCCTCACCTTTTTATCCATCTTCGCCCTCTTGCAAGCCTTTTCGCAAGACGGTAAGCCATTTGTCACCCTTGACAACCTGCATCTGAACACCCGTGCAGACTTCACCCTCGACTACCATCCTGGGCACGACACGGTTGCCCCCAGCACCGACCACGGCTTCGCGGGCAAGTATCTTGTCGTGGCCTTGGACGGCACCCTCGGCAGCAAGTTCAGCTACCACTTGCGTCAGCGCATCAACGCCCCCAACATCGGCTTCGCCAATACCTTCTTCCAAGGCACCGACTGGGCCTATCTCAATTGGAACTTCACCGACAACCTCTTCCTTTCTGCAGGTAAGCAAGTCGTGGCCATTGGCGGCTGGGAATACGACTCCAACCCCATCGATATTTATTATGGCACCGAGTTCTGGAACACCGTATGCTGTTACGAGGTGGGCGCATCTTTGAATTACAAGGACAACTCCGGCAAGAACCTTTTCCTCATCCAGATGTGCAACTCGCCCTTCATCAACCAGGCCATGCAGAGCATCTATGCCTACAACCTGATGTGGTACGGTAATTTCGGCATCTTCAAGACGGCCTATTCCGTCAACATGATCGAATACCAACCCGGCAAGTTCATCAACTACATCGCCTTGGGCAACAAGTTGCAATTCAAGGGTGTGGAGATGTACCTCGACGTCATCAACCGTGCCTCCTTTGAGCAGGAGCATTTCTTCGGTCAAGACCTTACTGCCATCTATGGAGTCGGCGTTGACATCGGAAAGAAATGGATCGTTTTCGCCAAAGCTGGCTACGACTTCAACAAAGCTCAACTACCTAACACCGAAGCCTACGACCAATATGTTATCCCTGGCAAAAAGGTGGATTTCGAGAGCCTTGGCTTCGAATATTATCCCATGGGCGACCGCAGCCTACGCCTTCACCTGTGCGGCTCGCACACGAGTGTAGACGGCGTAAGCAAGTACCAAGCCAACCTCGGCCTCACCTGGAAAGTCGACCTGCTGAATCTTAAAAACAAAAACCAAAACAAAGAATAAAACAATATGACACGAGACTTCGGGACACGACAAAGGTCCCATCCCGCGTCTCGCAGTCACGTAGTAACGCGTCAAACAACACATTATGGCAAAGACAAAATACAACACCATCAAACGAACCACTACGTTCTATCACGATCGGGTGGAAAGTTTCTTCAAAAAGTTCGAGAAAAAGAACCCAATGAAGTTCACCACCAAACGAAGCGTTGAAGCCATCATCTTTCTGGTCATCTTCTTCGCCTTCTTTGGATTGCTAGCCTATAAGATGAGCCTGCCCAAGATGCTGAACACCTTCATGCAGACGGCTTACCACCTGCTGCTTGAAACCGTGTTCTACATCATGGCCATCTGTGTACTTATGGGAGCCATCAGCAAGCTGCTCACCGAGTTTGGCGTAGTACGTCTGTTGGAGAACCTGCTGCGTCCTTTGATGAAGCCGCTCTACAACCTACCTGGTGTAGCCGCTTTGGGTGCTGTGATGACTTTCCTCAGCGACAACCCAGCCATCATCACCCTGGCACACGACAAGAACTTCAACCGTTACTTCAAGAAGTACCAGCTTGTCTCGCTGACCAATTTCGGCACTGCCTTCGGCATGGGCTTGGTGGTCGTGGCCTTTATGACGGGTTTGGGCTTCGGTAAAGGTGCTTTGGTTGGTGTGGCGGGTGCCGTTATCGGCAGCATCGTCTCCACAAGATTGATGCAACGCTCCACACTGAAATCTTACCCTGAGTTGGACGCCCCCGTTGACGCAGAATTTGGCGGCGACGAGCAGCAAATCACCTTCAAAAGCGAAGGCGGCATTTTCATGCGTTTCCTCAACTCGTTGCTCGACGGCGGTAAGGATGGTGTGAGTATTGGATTCGCCATCATCCCTGGTGTGCTGTGCATCTCCACCATCGTGATGATGCTTACCTTTGGTGCAGCAGGCGACAACGGTGAGTATCTCGGAGTGGCCTATGAAGGTGTGCCTGTCATCAGCTGGGCGGCCAACAAGATCAACTTCATCTTCGAATGGCTCTTCGGCTTCAAAGACGGTGCTTTGATTTCCTTCCCCATGACCGCACTTGGTGCCGTAGGTGCCGCCATCGGTCTTGTGCCACGTTTCATCACCCAAGGCATCATCGATAACAATGCCATTGCCGTGTTCACAGCCATTGGCATGTGCTGGAGCGGTTTCCTCAGCACACACGCAGCCATGCTCGACAGCCTTGGCTACCGCAAGCTCATCGGCAAGGCTATCGGAGCACATACCATTGGTGGTCTTTGCGCGGGTATTGCGGCACACTGGCTGTATGTTTTGCTGGCGATGATATTCTAAATCATGTAAGACGGTGCATGCACCGTCTCTACTACAAGGTACAAAAAAAAGCGGCCCGAAAGCCGCTTTTTGTTTTGCGTGATTCTCTTGATTAGCTCTTCTTCCCACCCATGCTGTAGGTCAGGTTGAAGCGCAGGGTGTTTTCCAGCGGGTTGCTGCCTGCCACCGTATTGACGGGAATCAGGTAAGAGACATCGAGGCCAAACACGTTGTACTTCAGAGCAGCGCCCAATGTGACGTATTTACGGTTGCCCTTTAGTGCTGTCTCATTGAAATAACCAGCGCGCACAGCAAAAGTATTGTTATACCAATACTCAACACCACCACCAATATTGATTTCACAGAGCTCCTCATAGAACTTGCCATAGTTGACCAACTCGTGCTTTGAGTTATAGCCATACCCAGGAGCATCGTAGAAGGACTGGATCATGCCTTGAACGACGGAGACGTTGTTGTCGTAACCATAAAGAATTTGATAGGTATTATCATCGTTATACAACGGGTTGCCTTGGTCGTCGCGAGCGATGACAGGTGGCGTAGGCACCATCAACTTGGTGAAATCCACGTTAAAGGCCAAAGAATTGTATTCATCAAGCTCAAGCTTCAGTCCAGCACCTAAACGCAAGGTGGTCGGGATAAAGTCACGACGATCGGACTGCCCGTTGTAGCTAATCTTACTACCAATATTGGTAATGGCTGCACCCCAAGCGAAGTCGGCATCCATGCTGCTGAACCATTCAACAGGACGCTTGTAATAAACAGCCACATCGGCAGCCACGGAAATACCCGGACGACCGTAGTCGGACTGATTCTGGGTCAAGTCAGAATAGATGAAGCGACCTGCCACAGCACCCGCGAGATAGTCGCCAAGCATACGCGAGTAGGTTGCATCAACCGCCCACTCGTTGGGGCTGTATCTACCTTGGGATATGTTGTTTTGATCACGGAATTCGATTTCACCGCAGCTAAAATAGCGCAAGGTTCCCGCCACAGACGAACGATCATTGATTTTGTATGCCAAAGCCAAATAGGCAAGGTTCATGTCAGGCACCAAATTACGCAGCCAAGGACTATAACCCAAACCGCCGGCGAACTTATCCTCAAGATAGACATACTTGGCAGGATTATAATGCATGGAATACACGTCAGGAGTTGTGGCAACGCCGCAATCGCCCATCGAGCCTCCACGAGCATCGGGAGAGATGGAAACAAAAGGAACAGCCGTTGTGATCACGTTGGGTGACACACTATAATCTTGGCCAATGATGTTCTGTCCATACGTGGTAGCCGCAGTTAACAGAAGAGCGGCAACAAGTAGTTTCTTCACTTTCATATTCGGTTTATGTATTTGAAATTGCAAAAATAACGTTTATTCGGTTGTCATATTGTATCATTACGAAAATTATTTTTCAATTGACCATTCAACCTTTCGATCGACCTAAAGAACCGCCCTTATTATTAACGCTCAATGACCATACGTTGGCTGACGGTGCGGAAAAAACCTTTTTCATCAGTCAGCGTGAGGCGATATAGATAAACACCTGAGCGCAAAGGGCCTCCCGAATAGCCACAGCCATTCCAAAGGATAGGTTCAATAACACCGTCTACGGAAGACACCTTTTTAAATAAATGCTGCACTTGACGACCCATGATGTCGAAAATCTCGATACTCACATCGAAATTTCCATCCTCGCCAAGATGTGTCATGGTGATGCGCGTCTCTTCACTAAACGGATTTGGATAGTTGCGCACCTGGGAAAGGAACAAATTGTCGTCGACAACAAACCAAAGACTGGCTTCAGAAGCGTTATCCTGAGTATCCCACACTTTTAGGTTAAATTCGTATGTACCTGGTTCTAGATCGCTGAGCGGGAGAGCGATGCGTCCACGCCTAAAATCATTCAATGCTGGCTCATAGTGGTCGTTCAGCACCAAGTGGTTATATTCGGTAAGGTTACTGTTCATGACGATATCACGACCCAAGCTGTAGCCATAATGATAGATGCCTTGAGCATCGTATAGGTCGGCATAAAGCACGCCTTGACGCTCAACAGACTGGCCGTTTTCAAATTCAGGGGTATTCCAATAGAATGTAATCTTCGGTCCTTCGTCATCAGGCACCATTGCAGGGTCGACTCCTCCCAACATCAGCCCATCGAACTTGCCCATGGCATCAACAACACGCAGTGAATCGTATGCATAGAAACTGAAACGTGGTATTCCCTTCCCTGGCTTTATTTCTTTAGGCACCTGGAAGGAAATGTTAAACTTGCCTGCCGTCACACTTACTTGACCTTGATATAATACGTCCCTATAATAATAAACACTCTTATTGGCGTTACCATACTTCACCATCATCTTAGATTTCTGGTCATAAAACTTTACCCACAACGTACCATTGAATCCAGCATCAAGGTGACCGTTAGCATTTTGCACCTCACCCTCCATCGCAACCATACTCATGGCGTGAAGCTCGATACCGTTGGAAACGCCCACTGGTGAACCGTTAATTCTCGTAACGGCGATTCTCTTCTCAGGCAAAGGGAATCGCATTGCCGGATCACCTAAAAAAAGGAAACGGATGTTTTTATTATTGGTAGGGTTGGTTGAGCTATTGTAATTGAGCAAGTCGCTCTTTGCCATCCTTACAATATCACCAAAACGCAGGGCTTTGCCTTCATCATCGCGCTGCAAGAGAGCAGGAATGAGGGCTCGCGTTTGACAATTGTTGTCCTGCCCCCATGTAGGACGGCAGGTAGTAAACAAAGCAACACACCCACCATGCGGATTCAAAACCAACTGCTCTCCCGCAGAAACCAACAGAGGATTATCGTATTTAGTAAACTCACAGGTAGCAGTATAGACAAATGGCATCTTGTCATAGTTGTTGAGCGCATTGATATCGGCATTGGTAAACACGTTCTCACTCGTTAGTCCCCTGACCCCTCCATGACCATTGTATATATAAGCCAGAACACCTTGGTCCAAATCCTGCATCAGATCGGCATTGGCGCCCAGATTGACCGTTCCGCTCGCAGTGCTTGTCAATGGATATGCGCCACAATACAGCTTTTTCACAGTCAATGCAGGACAAATGGTGTCAATCATATATGCATGAACATCAGCATAATCCACATAATTCGTATTGTCGTCATCAGCCATAACCAGGGCATCCGTCTTCCATGCGCCATGGGTTGCTTCCAAATTGTCATAATGTTTGATTTTGCGAAGTATGTTTTCTGCCTCTTCCACGGTGGAGACCGAGATTCGTCCTACGCCAATGTCAACACGACCAATGCTATTTGTTCCTTCGTTGCCATCCATCAAGACAAAGAAATCATCGGTGGCAAAGCTCATCTCATGATGTGGCATCTCAAAAGTCTCGTATGTCGGAACAAAACTCTGACCATAACCGTTGATATTGCGATAGTCAAAAGATGCTCTTCCAAACAAAGTCAAATATTTCAACTGGCCCGAGCTACGACGATAGACCATGCGAACAAAGTCTCGAATACCAGAAGGATCGGGCGTACCCGTGGAGAATTCATTATAGATTTGGTTCACATCCACCACAACACTAGTCAAGCCGTCTTTTTCAGCATGATAGTTAGCCAATGCCTGGGCTTGTTCAATGAAAGTGGTTGGGGCAATGATCAGATTATCAGCCTCGGCGATGGCGTGCAGGTTTTGATTAGGCAAAATCGTCCAACTCACAATATGATATGCATCCGCAGGTTGGAACAACACATAGCGTTTCTCTGTCCTCTCATTGGTGGCAAACACCAAATTACCCGCACTCAATACTGCATCTTGTGCCACAGGCCGCATGGGCAATGAGACATCCCATAGCCAACATTCCGAGCTAACATCCTGCACCCAAACAGCACTCTTATCCGCACCAAACTGGCTCGGCATTAAACGAAACAGGAAATTGTTGTTCGTACGTTTCAGTTGACGCCAACCATAGATCTCAACGTAATCCAAATAAAGGAACGTCTTCAAATCGGCATCACAAGTCAGACGGAAAAGAGCAGTGTCATTATCCAGTACAATTTGTTTGTCAAATGCCGAGGGCCACCCATAATAATGATCCTTGTACTTATCTATAGATGCATTGATGGCCACGTGATTGCCATTTACCCAAGCATCATAATACATTTTATCGTTTTTAGTACGGCCAAAAACCTGTGCCTTCACACGTAATGCCTTGCTCTTCACTAAATTGGGAAACACAAATGGAATGAGAAGTTCCTTGTTTTCTGCCGAAACCAATTCGCCCCACCAATTCTGGCCAAGGGAATACGGAGAAAACGACTCTGTCTCATGCCAAGCATAATCAGGAAAGTCAGTAATAACAGTCGTTGTGTTTCCAACAGGCAGTGTCGGCTTCTCTCCCACTCTCAAACCATCGACACCGCTGTCAACACATAAATAATAATAGGTAGTGTCGGAAAAATAGTTACGTTCGCGCTGATAAGTCTTGTTACCATTGTCGAGCAATTTCCAACGTGTGGGTTCCTGACCATAGAATAGGACCAAGTCGCCTTCATCAAAATGGCCGTCATCAGCACCCAAAACGGAGATAGCCATTTCCGTCAAGTCATCGGGACGGCTCTCCGAGTTTTTCTCCGGCAAGGCACCCGAAGGATTGCCAAACAATCTAATCTGGTTTGGATTCAAAGTGCCCATATCGATGCCCATGTCCTGCAGAGTAGCATAATCCAGCTGGTAAGCACCTTCCTGATTCACTGAAAGACGATACCATGTGTGCTCGCTTAGCACCGAATGGTAGGTGTTGTCCTGTGCCAAACCCTTTAATCCACCAACTAGTAGAAAAGCCAGCACAAAAGCCATTGTATTTCTGTATTTCATATTCACTTTCATTTACTTAACACTAATTTAGATACTAGAGTGGCAGTCTCGCCATTGTCGTTAGTGGTAACGATCCGATAAACATAGATGCCATTGCGTAAGTTCTCGCCACGAGAACCTCGCCCGTTCCAACGAATGGGTGCAATGCGTGCCGAAGTGCCTGTCACAGTCTCAGAAAGCGTGGTCACCCAACGACCCATGATGTCATAGATATAGATATCAACCTTCAAATTGTTGCCCACTTGGTTGTGGTCAAAAACAAAATGGGTCTCATCCGTCACTGGATTAGGTGCATTGAAGGCATTCTCTATTACCATGCCACTGTTGTTCACCACTGTGAACTCAATTGTGGCCATGCCAGAGTTGTTGTAGATATCCCAGACCTTGAGTGTCAAGGTGTAATTGCCATCAGCAAGGTCTTGCAATTTGTATGCGATCGTACCTTTACCTGGTTGGTCAAGTTCGGCAGAGAAATAGTCGTTGAGGCAGTAAGCATTCTTCGAAGGTCCCGTCAGCGTAGCAATAATGTCATGACCGATGCCCGCACCTGTAGTATTGATACCGCTCTCATCCTCTACGTTTGCAAGCAGCATCGGGTTTTGCCCTGTCAGCCCGCCACTCACGAAAAGCGTGTCATCAATGAAGAGCCGTATTTCAGGCCCTTCAACATCCTCGGTGGCTTCGTCATAAAAACCGCCTATGATGAATGAGTCACAACTACCATTGGCATCAATATCATAATCAGTAGCATAATAATTTATCAACCCTTTTCCAAAACGATATGAAATGTCGCGTGGCACGATAAAATCGATCTTAAACCTGCCGTTGACAACATTGGCCTTACCGTTAAAAATCATACTGTTACGCAGATTAAAAGGATAAACATTACCATCCGCACCAGAGGTGCCAAGCGTGGCAAGTTCAGCTTCCTTGTCATAAACAATCACATTAACCATGCCATTGAAATCCGAGGCCTCATTCCCTTCCAAGTCTTTGACGACACCCACAATCTCAACAGGCTGTAAGGCACCAATTGTATCTTGGTAAATAGGATAAGTCTGCCAAGTCGTGTCATTGATTTGAATGGAATCCAAATCATATCCAGGATAATGCCCGTTAATGCTCAACGTCTCCACCTTCCATTTTGGATAAGCCAAACGAAGGGCGGGATCGCCAAAATGCACATAGCGCTTCTCATAAAAGCCGCCGTTAGTCTTCGCCATGCGATAGACATCGCCCATGCGGTAATACTCGCCACCATAAATGCGAAACAGGTTGTTATAAATACCTTTGGCAAACTCCAAATTATTGCCCCCGTATGTCAACCTTGATGTGGTATACATGGCAATCATACCTCCATATTGATTCAAGAAGGCATACTCGCCCAAAGAGGTGCGTTGGTGATCATCGTAACGGCTAAACTCGCAAGTGCCCGTTATCATCAAAGGATACATCGGGGCATTGCGCCACGAATCAACGTCCTTTCGCTGTAAAATCTTCTCTTCGGAAAGCTGCACCTCACCACCATGGCCTATATAATTGAGCACCAAAGTGCCTTTTTCCATTCGTCTATTAATGGCGGCATTCACCTCAGGAGCTATCTCACCCCCTGGAGCACTGATTTGTGGATAAGCATCAAGATAGATTTTGTCGATAACGACTGCACCACCTCCTACATCCTTCAGCATATTAGCCAAAGTCTCAGCATTTTTCACAAAACCTCCCTCGTCATCGGTGAAGAAAGTGATTGTATTACGCCAGGCATTCATGGTCGTCTCATCCTTTGCCAAATAGCGTTCAATCTTGTCGACCATCTGAGTGGCTTGTTCCAAGGTCTGTACCGGAAAACGGCCTACGCCAATGTCGGCAATGGAAGACCCGATGTTGCCTTCGTTTTCATCCATACAACCGAAATAGTCATCAGTTACATAAGTATCTGCTGGATCAAGCGAAAGTACCGTCTCAAAAGAAGGCACAAAATCCACTTCTCCATCACGATTCTTGTAGTCGTAGGAGCAATCTCCCAACAAAAGCAGATATTTCAATTTGTGACCTGGATTGCTATCTAAATAAAGCATACGGCAGAAGTCGCGAATAGCGCTGACATCTTTGGCACCACATGAAAACTCATTGTAAACCTTCTCGGGTGTTGTAACATAAATATTCAAATCGGGGTCAAGGCGACTGTGAAGGGCTTGCAGGCGCTCAGCTTGTTCCATAAACCCACCGTAAGACAAAATAACGAAATCAACATCACGAATACCATGAAGATTCTGGTTTTCGACCTTGCCTATGGCTTTTGCCGAGCAATACGAGTTGCCATTGTGGGCAACAAATTCGTTTTTGCGGTCGCCAACGGCCTTGAAACTAAAGGTGGAACCATTAAACTGGCCTTTTATGACAACCGGATTCATAGGATTGCTGACATCCCAAACCTGTGTTTGCTGCGTGGCACCCGCCAATCGATATTCGTAGGTCACACTAGAAAGAAACGCCTCCGGGTTGCGGAACAACATCTGTCCGCCCTCCAGTGTCAACTGGCGCCAAGCATTGACGAGGATATAATCCACATAGCCCTCCGAGGTGGAATTGGAGCCTTGCGAAGTATGTTTCAGCGTAACGTGTATAGTCTCACTTGAAGGTCTAGTGCTGACCCATCCCCCCACGTCATAGCCATAAGGATCCTGTGTTGAGGACGTTGTATTTTTGATTGCATACTGCGCTTGCTGCACATTGTTGACCAAAACCTCGAAACTAGCTGGCTGGAAATTACGTCCCGCCAAAGCCGTTTTCACAGAGCAAGGCATCGTAGTGACCACATGGGAAAATTTGAAATCAAAGCTCTGGGTTGAAGTATATTCCATCTTGTCGCCATAATAAGAGCGACCCATGCGATTTAGATTATACAAGTCTTTTTCATGAACTTGATAATCAAGAAATTGATTAACAATTTCATCGGTAGTGCCTGTAGGCTGGTTAGCTTCGGTAATACGCTTACCTTGACCTAAACCCAAGACAACAAAAGCGTATGCATAGTCATCGTATAGATTCTGCACATGGGTAAAGGCAATACGGTTGGTCTCAAGCGACCACACCACTGGTCCGCGAGCGTAAAAAAGTATATAGTCATTGTTATCGAAACGTCCGTCGGTCTCGCCAGAAACATAGATGGGCACTTCCACCAGGTCGTCAGGACGCGCTGTGGCATTCAGCTCGGGCAGCACACCACCACCATTATGATAAACACGAATTTGACGCGGGTCGAGTGTTGTAACATCTATGCCCAACTCGTTGAGATCGGAAACCGTAAGCTTATAAATACCTGTTTCGGGAAGTGCGATTTTGTACCACTCACCCGAAGCCATTGCAGAGCGCGTGGCAAAACTCGGGTTCGGCTTGGAGATGCTTAAATCCGGAGAAAGTGTAATCGAGAGTGTAGCTGCAATGAGTTTCTCGTAATGATTATCATTTTGGCGAAAAGGCACAATGCGTACCGACAGTAAAGCCTCATCGCGCGAGCGAAGCGGCAAAGCCTTCACCTCAAAATCAGCACTATAACCATAATTATGCGCCACATGCATTTCTTCAACCGTAAGCGGTTCTGCCGTGACATTAAGAAGCTCCAACTCCACTTTCACAGCATCATCGTAAATAGGAAAAGACTGATAATACACTGGCATGGCACTTTCGTAAACTCCTGACTCTAGATCCATATAATATAAGGTATCGGAAGCTACACGTTGCGCTGCCACTCCATTCCATTGTAGGTAGATGGGATGCTTCATCTTCACTTGTCCATGAAGAATTGAGGGGACAAAAATGACAAAAGCCACAAAAAACTGAACCAAATTCAACTTTATTATATGACGCATCAGTATCTCTATTACTTAATAATCAATCGGTTAAAACAAATTCATTTCATTTGAAAACACCTTTATATACGGAAACGAAAATACAACAATTTTATTGCAAAACGGCAAATTAGGAAAACAAAAAAGTTTTTTTTCTAAAAATGACAACCGATTCAAAAAAAGTCCATAAATTTGCGTGATTTTTTTGAAAATATTTTGAGCGGCATACAATAAACGCCTCTCCATTGAGTTTATAGATAACAAATTTGAACAAAAATGTATAGAAAACAAGGATTCAAGACACTAGCCATCATCGTTTTGGCAGGACTGCTCACCGTTTCGTGCTCCAAGCAATCTTCACGCACGACAGGTTGGGCTTACAACGATGCCAACAACGGTGGCTTTGAAGTTACTGAAGTGAACGACCAGGAAATCGGCCCCGGCCTGATTGCCATCGAAGGTGGAACCTTCGTGATGGGTGCTACGACCGACAACCTGACCTATTCGTGGGACAACTCGCCCCGCAAGGTCACCGTGCCTTCCTTCCTGATGGACCGCACCGAGGTCAGCAACGTGGACTATCGCGAGTACATCTACTGGCTGAACCGCGTTTACGGCCAAAACTATCCTCAGGTGGTTCGCAATGCCGCGCCCGACACTTTGGTTTGGCGTGACCGTTTGTCGTACAATGAGCCTATGGTTGAGATTTACTTCCGCCATCCTTCCTACAACGACTATCCTGTGGTAGGTGTGACCTGGGTACAAGCTAACGACTATTGCGCTTGGCGTACAGACCGTGTCAACGAGTTGATGCTCGTTGATGCTGGTATCCTCGATTGGGACCCAACCCAGCAGGACGAAGAAAACTTCAACACCGATGCTTATTTGGCTGGCCAATACACCGGCAAGGTGAAGAACGGAAAGAAAGACCTCTCCAAGGGTGGCGACGGCGTGCGTAACGTCAGGATGGACGACGGCATTTTGCTGCCTTCCTATCGTCTGCCCACAGAAGCCGAATGGGAATATGCAGCTGTTGGTCTGGTTGGCAACACCAGCAACGAGCTCGTCAGCGAACGTAAGGTTTATCCTTGGAATGGCGACGGTTTGCGCACCGACAACAAGAGATATATGGGTAGCTTCATGGCCAACTTCAAGAGAGGTCCTGGTGACTACATGGGTGTTGCAGGCAACCTGAACGACGGTGCCGCCCTGCCCGCTCCTGTGGGTTCCTACTGGCCCAACGACTATGGCCTGTATAACATGGCTGGCAACGTGGCTGAATGGTGCCAAGATGTCTATCGTCCGCTGTCTCACGAAGACGTGGCCGACTACAGCCCCTTCCGTGGTAACGTGTTTACCCGCAAGGCTGTTGACGACGAAGGCTTCCTGCTGCAGAAAGACTCTTTGGGTCGTATCCGCAGAGAGCCTATCCCTCAGGAAGAAGCAGCAAAGCGTCAGAACTACCGTACCAGCTTCAACTCCAACTATGACGACGGTGACTACATGTCCGCCATCCGCAACCGCTGGAGCGATCCTCAAGACGACCAAAGCGTTTTCACCAAGGAAATGTATGAAGCTGCAACAAATGATACTCCTGGTACGACCCTCATCAGCGACGAATCGAGAGTGTACAAAGGCGGTTCTTGGGCTGACGGTCCTTACTACCTGAGCCCTGGCACACGCCGTTACCTCAACCAGAACCAGTCCGCTTCGACCATCGGCTTCCGTTGCGCGATGAACAAGGTGGGCAGTTCCTTCGCAAAGTAAGTAATAGATTCTTTTTCATGATAGCATTGAAGCCGTTTGATCCGTCAGGCGGCTTCTTTCATTAAAACCCAAGGGTCCCTGAGCCCTGAGCCCGTCGAAGGGTCGAAGGGCCCGAAACCACAAACACTCATGATAGAAACCATCTACCAACACTACATCAAGGCCTATAAGGTATCTACTGACAGCCGCAAGATTGAAAAAGACGCTGTCTTCTTCGCCTTGAAAGGCGAGAACTTCGATGCCAACGACTTCGCTCTGCAAGTGGCGGAGCAAGGTGTGGCCAGTCTTGTTGTCGCCGACCGCAATAGCCTGCCCCAACATGAGCGCATCCTGATTGTGGACGACACTTTGAAGACTTTGCAAGACTTGGCCGCCTATCACCGTGCGCAGAGCAAAGCTATTGTGCTTTCCATCACTGGCACCAACGGCAAGACGACCACCAAGGAACTCGTCTCGGCAGTGCTGGCCAAGAAATACAACATCATCCACACGACGGGCAACCTCAACAACCACATTGGCGTGCCGCTCACCCTGTTGAGCATCAAACCAGAGACAGAGATCGCCGTTGTGGAAATGGGCGCCAACCATCCCGGAGAAATTGACTTCCTCTGCAAGATCGCCGACCCCGATTATGGTCTCATCACCAACATTGGTAAAGCGCACTTGGAAGGCTTCGGTAGCTTCGAGGGCGTCATCAAGACCAAAACCGAACTGTATCGGCATATCAAGGCTCATGGCAAGGCCGTCTTCGTCAATCAAGGCAACCCTCTGCTATGGGAGCAATCCGAGGGCCAGGAACGCATCAGCTATGGCAGACATTGCGCTGCCTTCTGCCCTGTCGCCCCTGCTGCCTGCAACCCATATTTAAGCGTCGGTTGGAGGGAACACCTCATCCAGACCCATCTCGTGGGAAGTTACAACTTCGAGAATGTGGCCGCCGCCATTGGCGTGGGTCAGTATTTCGAGGTGAATGAGAACGCCATCATCGAAGCCTTGGAGGCTTACACGCCCACCAACAGCCGTTCGCAAGTGATTGAAACCGGCAAGAACCGCATCATCATGGATGCCTACAACGCCAACCCCACCTCCATGCGCGCTGCCTTGATTAACTTCGCCAGCATCTGCGGAGATAACAGTCTTTTGGTATTAGGCGACATGCGTGAGTTGGGTACGGCTTCTGAAGAAGAGCACCGCAACATCCTTGGCTTGATGAAGGAGTTGAAATTCAAGGAGGCTTTGTTGGTCGGTTCAAACTTCAGCGCCTATAACGAGAACCCTGATTGGAGGACCTTCGATAATGTCCAGAACCTGTGTCAATATCTTGAAAGCAGTCCAGTTAGCGGGAAGACAATACTTGTCAAAGGATCAAATAGCATACAATTGGGGAAAGTGTTACCGCTACTATAACACGAGTCTGGGGATGTACCCCATACTCCTTTAACCGTCATGGCGGAGGCACATCCGCCATCTCCCTAGCGCGAAGACGAATCCCTTCCCCATAGGAGATCGCGGATCAAGTCCGCGATGACGGTTCAAGGGATAAGTCTTGATAAAAAAGGAATAATGCCAATGAAAGAAACCACCGCCATAGGACTCATGTCGGGCAGCTCGCTGGACGGGCTGGATATCGCCCTTGTGCACTTCCAAGAAGAGGAAGACAAATACCACTTCCAAATATTGCAGGCCGAGACCCTACCCTATCCCGAATATTGGACCAAGCAACTCTCCGAAGCCTTCCACAAGCAACCCAAAGACTTGGTGCAACTGGATAAAGACTACGGCAAATACCTAGGTGAACAAGTGTTGGCTTTTGCCAAGAAACACAATGGCACGCCCGACTTCGTCGCTTCGCACGGCCACACCATCTTTCACCGTCCCGAGGAGCATTACACGCTTCAAATCGGTGATGGTCAAGAGTTAGCCAAAGCTTGTGGCTTCACCGTCATCAATGACTTCCGCAGCGAGGACGTCAACAAGGGCGGACAAGGCGCGCCGCTCGTTCCCATTGGCGACAAGTTGCTTTTTGGCGACTATGAGATCTGCCTCAACATCGGTGGCATCGCCAACGTCTCCTATGAAGAAGACGGCAAACGCATCGCCTTCGACCTCTGCATCGCCAACCAAGCCCTCAATTATCTCGCCCAGATGAAAGGTCTACCCTACGACCGCAATGGCGAGCTGGCCCGTAGCGGTGAAGTCGACATCACGCTGCTGAAACAGCTGAACAGGCATCCTTTCTATGGGCTGTACCCACCCAAGTCATTGGGTAGAGAGTTCTTCGAAGCGAACCAGAAGGAGCTTTTGCAAGGCCTTTCTGTGCCAGACCTATTGGCCACCTTTGTGGAACACATTGCCTTGCAGATCGCATTGGGAGTGAGTCATCTGCCCAAAGGAAAGATTCTCGTCACCGGTGGCGGTGCGAGGAACAAGTTCCTCATGGAACGCCTGCAAGCCCGCAGCTCGCACGAGGTCGTCATCCCCGATAAGATGATCATCGACTACAAGGAGGCTTTAGTCTTTGCTTTCCTTGGATTGCTTCGCATGGAAAGCAAAACCAATGTCTTGGCTTCGGTGACCGGTGCCGAGAGTGACAGTTGCAGCGGGCGGATTTGGAAGCCCTGCTAAAACATTTTGCTTCTTTTTCATTTACAACAATATATCCGACAGCAAACGACAACAAACGACTGCTGTCGACTACAAACGTTTGTTCAACGGCTTTGTCTAGGCAAAAGGTATTTCTTTGCGGTATAATAAGTAAAACGATAAGAGTATGGCAAAGAAAGATACCGAAACAAAACTTGAAATCACAATTTGTGATATCAAGGGCATTAACAGCATTAATATAGAATCGCTGATACGTGTGATAAGAGGCCAACAGGTAATGCTTGATTCTGATTTGGCAATGTTGTATGGCGTTGAAACCAAGAGATTGAACGAACAGGTGAAACGAAATCTCAATCGTTTCCCAGAGGATTTCATGTTTCAACTAACTCAGGATGAGGCAGTTCGTTCAAGGTCGCAAATTGCGACCTTGAACACCCAAAGAGGTCAAAATATAAAATATCTTCCTTATGCCTTCACCCGCAATGGCATCGCGATGCTCAGCAGTGTATTAAGGTCTGACACTGCCGTGGAAGTCAACATTCGCATCATGCGGGCTTTCACCATGATTCCGCAACTCGTCAATCACAACGCGCAGATTATAGAGCGAATCTTCAACATTGAGCAGCATCAACAAGAGACAGACAAAACGATCAAGGTCATTCTTGACAGAATCGAGGACGTTACCCCCAAGCTCCTCTCCGAGCAAGTCTTCCCTACCGGCTGCGTCTGGGATGCATGGACATACATATCCGACCTCGTTCGTAATGCCCGAAAAAGGATTGTCCTGATTGACAACTTCGTTGACGACCGAGTGCTTTCGATGCTCACAAAGCGGGCCGATGGAGTTACAGCAACCATCCACACCCGCTATAACGAGCAATTCTTCACCGACCTGAAGAAACACAATGCCCAATATCCAGAGATTGAATTCATCCAACTGACACACCGAAATCATGACCGTTTCCTGATCATCGACGACAAAGTCTATTTGTTAGGCGCCAGTTTGAAGGATATGGGGGCTGGACTTTGCGCGGTTACTGAGATGGCTATTGCGCCGGAGATTATTCTTGGGCTCTTGAATTGAAAACGAAAGACAAGAAATGCCATGCTTGACAATCAAGCTTTTTCCAATGTAGTTTCTTTCATACAGATTATTTCTGTACTTTTGTCGTTTGATTCATATATCAAACGGTCGTGTTCAAGAAAATCCTAAATACCTTTGGTACTAAGATACTGGCGGCAGCCCTTAACTTCGCCATTGCCATTATCATTTCCCAGACTTTGGGCGATACGGGCAAAGGTACACAGGCGCTTCTCTTGACCACCATCTCCTTCATTCTCATCTTCTCAGATATCATCTGTGGCGCGAGCATCATCTACCTCGCCCCGCGTCATTCTTTCAAGAAGATTCTGGTAGCCTCCACAGTATGGGCGGCCCTCATCGCTATGATCATGGGCTTCGCCATCTGGCTGTTCTATCCAAAGCTGGCACCAGACTTGGTTGCACATGTAGCCATCCTGTCGTTCATCTCCTCGCTCAGCAACATCAACTTCCGCTTCTTAGTCGGCAAGGAGGAAATCAAGAAAGCCAACTACAACACCCTACTCCAGCCCGTGCTTTTGGCTTTGACTTTGGTTATCTATTATATTTTGCTGAAGCGAACCGACATCTACGGCTATGTCATCGGGCTGTATGCCGCCTACGGAGGCACTTTCCTGTTGGGAGTATGGATGTTGCGCAAGGAATACGCCAACCTGCGCCATGATACGGACAAGGACTACAAACCTGTCTTGAAAGACCTCTTCAAATATGGTTTCCTCAACCAGACGGGCCACTTCGTGCAGTTCTTCAACCTTCGCTTGAGCTATTATCTGTTGGACAAATACATCAGTGTAGGACGCGTAGGTGTCTTCTCCAACGCCCTCTCGTTGGCCGAGGCCATCTGGATCATCAGCAACAGTATTGCACTCGTGCAATATGCCCGCATCGCCAATGCCGACGACCGCGCCTACGCGCAAAAGCTCACCCTCGATTTGGGCAAGATCTGTCTTCTTGTCTCAACCATGGCCGTTGTGGTGTTATGCCTGCTACCGCCTGCGGTTTACACCTTCGTCTTCGGCCCCGAGTTTGGCGAGATGGCAGGACTCATTCGCATACTCGCTCCAGGCATCCTGCTCTATTGCATATTCCTCATCCTCGGACACTATTACTCGGGTACCGGGCGTTATCAGATGAACACCTTTGCGGCACTCTGTGGACTGGTCGTCACTTTCGTCTGCGGCTTCACATTGATACCTCGCTATGACGTCACAGGTGCAGCCATCACCTCGGCAGTGTCATATACTGTCAATGCGGTGTTCTTGTTTGTGTTTTTCGTCAAGGAGTCACACTTCAAAGGCTGCGACTTCCTATTGACCAAGAGCGAGATACAGAACTACATCGCCGGTTTGAAACAACAATTCTTGAAACAACCTACCGAAAATGAATAAACTCCATAAATTCACGAAAGCCCTCGGGCGCATCATAAAGCATCCTTACCTGCTCAACCTCGTCCTTCAAGATGAGGGCAGCAACAAGGAAGACGTCATCCGGAAATATGGTCTCGCCGACGGCCTGCCCGTCATCGAAATCAACGAATTGTTCCGGGACTTCCATGAAATCGCGAAGCCATACGCCTATCTCTCGGGTGCCACCATGCCCATCGACATTGCCTTACTACGCGCCTTGGCGAAACGCTATGCTGTGAAAGACTACTTCGAAATCGGCACTTGGCGTGGCGAGAGCGTGGCCAATCTGGCCGATGTGGCAGAGCATTGCGTCACCTTCAACCTACCAAAGGAAGACATCGTCAAGCTGACCGACAACCAACTTTACGCGGATTTGCACAGTTTCTTCAGCAAGGATTTAAGCAATGTGGAGCAACTCTACGGTGACTCGCAGACCGTTGACTTCGGCCCACATTTTGGCAAGTATGACATGGTTTTCGTCGATGGCGACCACCATTACGAGAGCGTGAAGAAAGACACCGAGACCGCCTTCAAACTGCTGAAAGGTGATCGCAGCATCATCGTGTGGCATGACTACGGCCTCGACCCAGAGACCATCCGCTGGGATGTGATGGGTGCCATCTTGGACGGTGCACCTGCAGAGAAGCGCAAGCATATCTACCATGTCTCCAACACCTTGTGCGCCGTTTATCTGCCTGATGACTTCGCCACGCATAAGCTTGTGCCATACGAGACACCCAAGAAATACTTTGAAATTGATATCAAAACGCATATTTGCTAAGCGATGAACGTTCTGCACCTATTGAGTTGGTTCCCCACCCCCGACGACCCCACCCTAGGCAACTTCTGCGTCCGCATGATTGACGCGCTGCCTGAAGATTGCCATTCCATCATCCTCTCCGTCTGCGACGGCAAGGACATGACGAAATCGTTCGAGGTCAAGGAGATTCCCGGGGCGCACCACACCCACGTGCAGATCTACATCCGTCCGCCAAAGAACAACGCTATTCGCAAGCTGAAGATGCTGCGGATGTACCAATATGGGTTGAGATACATCAAAAAACACTTTTTCAATCCCGATTTGATCCACCTGCATGTCACCTACCCTCTTGGGCAAGTAGCCTTGCTTTGGAAGAAACTCTTTGGCTACAAATATGTCCTCACCGAGCATTGGACCATTTACCAGCCTCAGAACAAGGACGTTTTGGTAGGGAAATTGAAGAAAAAGATCGTAAAAATTGCCAACAACGCCGAACTCATCATGCCCGTCAGCCTTGACTTGCAGCGGTGCATGGAAGGTCATGGGGTGAACAACCGTTTCCATGTGATTTACAATTTGGTGAATACGGATATTTTCCGTTTGGGTTCCACCCAAACGGAAAATAAAAAACACATCCTTCACATCTCCACCTTGCGTGATGAAGCCAAGAACTTCAGCGGCATCTTGCGTGTTATTGAAAGATTAAGACAACAGCGCGACGACTTCGAATTGCATGTCATCCATGACTACGAGGCGCCAGAATTCAAAGCGTTTGTTAAAGAACACCACTTGGAGGACTGCGTCATCTTCCATGGGAAAAAAACCTCTGCCGAGGTAGCCGAAGCCTACCAACAGGCCGACTTCTTCGTATTGTTCTCCAACTTCGAGAACCTTCCTTGCGTCATTGTGGAAGCCTTCGCCAGCGGAGTGCCTGTGTTGAGCACTTCCGTCGGAGGCATCGCCGAAATCCTTTCTCCTGAAAGAGGCATCCTCATCCCACAAGGCGATGAGGACGCGCTGCTGCAAGGTATGAACCAACTGCTTGACCATTCTTCAGAATACGACCGTCAAGCCATTCGCGACTATGCCATAAAAACATTTGCTGCCAAAAACATTGGACAGCAAATATTTGAAGCTTACAAAGAAGTCGTTATTCCTTGACAAATTTCACCGTTGAGATGACATCGTTTTCATCCATGACACGGACGAAATACACGCCTTTTGGCCACGTTGCCACTTCGACAGTATTGTCCTTCCCTTGATACACCATTTGTCCCAAGGCATCAAAAGCCTTG
>CADBGN010000038.1 GCA_902794155.1 uncultured Bacteroidia bacterium | reverse complement strand
GAACCCATTAAGAAATCCACCCGCGAACAACGCGAGAAGTGGCTCAACGAAGCCCACCAGAATGTCTTTATGCTGAAGAGCGACTATGTCTACATCGACCTGCTGACCGACAGCGGCACCGGCGCCATGAGCGACCGTCAGTGGGCCGCTATGATGCAGGGCGACGAGAGCTACGGAGGCGCCCGCTCGTTCTACCACATGAAGGATACCATCACCGAACTCACCGGTTTCGAGTATGTCATTCCCACCCACCAAGGCCGCGCTGCCGAGAATGTGCTGTTCTCCTACCTCGTGAAGCCTGGTCAAGTCGTTCCTGGCAATGCCCACTTCGATACTACTAAAGGTCACATTGAGAGCCGTAAAGCCTTCGCCATCGACGTCACCGTGCCCGAGGCCTACGACACCCAACTCGAAGTGCCTTTCAAGGGCAATGTCAGCCTCGAGAAACTCGAGAAGGTGCTGAAAGAGAACCAAGGCAATGTGCCGTTCATGGTCCTCACCGTGACGAACAACACCGTCGGCGGTCAGCCCGTCAGCATGCAGAACATCCGCGAGACCTGCGAGCTCTGCCACAAATACGGCGTGCCGGTCAACATCGACAGCGCCCGTTTCATTGAGAACGCTTACTTCATCAAGACCCGCGAAAAGGGTTACGAGAACAAGACCTTGAAGGAAATCGCCCTTGAAATGTTCAGCTATGCCGACTCGATGACGATGTCTGCCAAGAAAGACGGTCTTGTCAACATGGGTGGCTTTATCGCTACCAACAAGAAGGACTGGTACGAAGGTGCCAAGTTGTTCTGCATCCCCTTCGAGGGCTTCCTGACATACGGTGGTATGAATGGCCGCGACATGGACGCTTTGGCCGTCGGTCTGAAGGAAAACATCGAATTCGACATGGTCGAGACCCGTATCAAACAAGTTCACTACCTCGCTGCCAAACTCGATGAGTACGGCATTCCTTACCAGCGTCCTGCTGGTGGCCACGCCATCTTCGTCGATGCCGACAAGGTGTTGACACAGATTCCTAAGGAAGAATTCCCTGCCCAGACTTTGACTTGCGAACTCTATCTCGAAGCTGGCATCCGTGCCTGTGAGATCGGTTATGTGCTTGCTGACCGCGACCCAGTTACGCGCCAAAACCGTTTCGGTGGCAACGACTTCGTGCGTCTCTGCATTCCGCGCCGTGTCTACACCAACAACCACATGGACGTGATTGCCGCGGCTCTGAAGAACGTGTACGACCGTCGCGACAGCATCAAGCGCGGTTTGGAAATCACTTGGGAAGCCGAGTTGATGCGTCACTTCACTTGCCAGTTCAAGAGACTGGGATAAACAAAGTGATTTGGTTTATGAACAATTCGGGAGAGCTTTTGCTTTCCCGAATTTTTTTGGAATATGGTTCATATTTGATAAGAATGCTTACTTTTGCATTCCATAATCAACGCTCATGAGTACTACAGCAATCATCATCAGTATCATCTTTGTTCTCTGCCTGACCGCTCCGGTGGTCACGCGGGCGTTGGGCTTGGTCAGCGCCGACGATAAGCCCGTGAAGAGGCTTTGGATTCCGTTGGTTTTTGGTCTCAGTCAAGGCGTAATGGCCGTGGCGGGTTACTATCTCGGTAAGTTGTTGAGCCACCTTTTTGTTGATGAGTTTGCGCCCTATCTGGTCTTTGCGATGATGCTTGTGGTGGCCGTCAAGATGTTTGTCGACTCCATGCGAGTGCTGAAAGGTAAGATGCTTTATACGGTAAGAGGTGACTGGGACTTTCTTCTGCTCTCCATCATGGCGGCGTTCGATGCTCTCCTTATGTCGCTGACGGGGCCCTTCTTCCTGCCTGATTTGCCACTGGGCGCTTGGTTCTTCTTAGCTGTCGTCGTGGCAGGGTTTTTGTGGGCCTTTATCGTGGCTCGCATCGCCTTCAACCCGGGTGTGATGAAGAAGATGAGCTTCATCGAGTTCTCCGCTGCGGTGTTTATGGTGGTGATAGGGGTGCTGTATTTGTTTACGGATTTGATATAGGAATTCAAGATTTAACATTCAAGATCTAAAATTTAAAATTCATGAAGAGAACAGTTTTGCTATTCATAAGTTTGAGTTTTGTGCTGCTTGCTGCAGCGCAGGCCCCGTCCAATTACTACAACTCAGCCAATGGTTTGACGGGCAACCAACTGAAGATGGCCTTACACAACATCATCAAAGGGCATACCACCATTTCTTATTCCCAGATTTGGAATGCTTTCTGGAGTACTGACAACAAAGGTGATGGTATTGTGTGGGATATGTATTCCGATGTGCCTGGCGGGACGCCGGCCTATGTCTATCACCTTGGAGAGGATCAATGTGGCAACTACCATGGTGAAGGAGACTGTTACAACCGCGAGCATTCGTGGCCGCAGAGCTGGTTCAACAGCCAGACGACGCCGCGTACCGATTTGCATCATATCTTTGCGACGGATGGACAAGTCAATCATGACCGTGCAGCCTATCCATTTGGTGAAGTGCGTACGCCTTCGTCCACTTTCACCAATGGTTCCAAACTTGGCCCCAGCAAGACCCCGGGCTATACTGGGACGGTGTTTGAACCGATTGACGAATATAAGGGCGACTTTGCCCGTGCCATCATGTACATGAGCGTGCGCTATTATACCGAGGACGGCAGCTGGGGTTCGAGCGATATGACCAACAAGTCGGAAATCAAGCCGTGGGCCATACAGTTGTTGATGCGCTGGAACGAGCAAGACCCAGTAAGTCAGAAGGAAATCGGCCGCAACAATGTCATCTACACCGACTATCAACACAACCGCAATCCTTTCGTCGACCATCCGGAATACGCCCGCATGATATGGGACCCGACCTGGCAAGTCGTTGAGGAAAACCAAGGGGCCTTACATCTTTTCCCCAATCCCATCGAACGGGGCCAGACCTTGCATTTGAGCGGCAATGCCCATCAGTTTGATGCCGTGGCCATCTGCGACTTGTGTGGCCGCACGATTTTCAAGGCTACGGGTAGTGCAGTTGGTGATTTCGCCGTGACGCTGCCAGCCGATTTCAACAGAGGCTGCTACATCGTCAAATTGATGCGAAATGGCAGTGTAGTGAAATACGAGAAATTATTGGTAAAATGATGTATGTAGGGACGCATCGCATGCGTCCGCGTAAAACGGTCGTTTGTTCATGCGGACACACGCGGTGTGTCCCTACATCATTTTCTTGTGTCTGAAATAGATATAAAACGCGACGGCGACCACCGCCATGAAACCCATGATGCCCCAGAAGGCCCAAGCCTGCTCTTGGAAGGGTAGTTGGACGTTCATGCCGTAGAGACCTGTGATGAAGGTCAAAGGCAGGATGATGGTCGACACGAGGGTCAGGATCTTCATTGTCTCGTTGGTCTTGTTGGTCTGCATCGAGTCGAAAGTCATGGAGAGGCCTTCGATCAACTCCTCGTAGTCCTCGGTCATGTCCCACAGTTTCTGCAGGTAGTCGAGGATGTTGCCCCAGTAGTCTTCCATATACTCGATGTCGTCGGTGAAGCCTCTGACCTTACCGGTCTCAAAGAGATGGAAGAGTCTGAGCTGCGGCTTGAATATGGTGTTGATGAGGATGAGGTTCTTGCGTGTCACGCTGATGCGCTCGATGATTTTCACCTGTTTTTCCTGTAAGAGCTCGCGGTTGATCAACTCGACGTCCAATCCAACTTTGCGCAACAGGTACACCGATTCGGTCATCAGCTTCTCGAGGATGCGATAGAGCAGGATGTCGGAGTTGCGGAAGTTCATGTCCTCACCGTTTTGGATGCGTTCTTCGTATTCTTCAAAGAGCTGTGACACGCCCCAAGGGTTCTTCTCGATGGAGATGATGTAGTCCTTGCCCCAAAAAATCTTTACCTCCTTGATTTTCACAAACTTGTTCTGACGATCAAAGTTGGGGAAATGGAGGATGAGGAAATAATAGTCGTCGTAAATATCAATTTTTGGGCGCTGGTTGACGGATTTGCAGTCTTCGATGTCCAAAGGGTGGAAATGAAATCGGTCTTTCAGGAATTCAAAGTCCTCTTCCGTTGGGTTATTGAGATGACGCCAAGTCAAGTTCCCGATTTTCAGGCTGTTAATCATAGGCCTTCCCCCTTTCTTTTAAGTGAACACTCTGTTTACATCGGCGCAAAATTTATTTCGCGCCGCGAAAATAGTGTTTTTTGTTGAAAATGGGAGAACAAAACTTGCAAAAAATGCAAATTTGTAGGTTTTATTTCCACTCGAATGTGTTGATCATGTGGTCAATGTCTTCGCGAATGAAGTTGATGACGGGCTGCATCGAGTCGTTGTCGGGCTGGAAATTGAAGTATAGGGCACCGCGTACGAAGTTGCGGGTGCTGTCGGTGAGGTAGAACTGCATCGGGGTGGCCACGCCCTTGCCGTCCATCTCGATGAAGAGGCCATAGACTTTATGCTCGTCGTTGACAATCAAGCTGTCGCGCAAGCCGTTCGCTTTTTGTAGGTGCTTGGTCAACATGGTGTGGACATCTTCCAAATACTCGCTCAAGTTGCCGTTGACAGGTTTGTGTGTCAAATGGATGGAGCCCTTGAACTGTGGCATCTCGACGTTGACCCAGTTTTTTTCGTCAGGTGAATAGCGGTCGTAAGTGAGCATGGCGTAGTCGGGGCACTCGAAACTGTAACGTTCGATGGTGTCGATACGGCTGTATGACTTCTCAGGCAGGTCGATGCGGAAATAGCCGCGCGGCTTAGGCAAATAGTTTTCGTTGTCGTCACATGAAACCATAATGCAAGTCAAAACCACGACTGCCAAAGATACTATGAATTTGTTGATTTTCATATATTCTCAAAATTAAACTTCATTATTATAAGCTACTTAGCTATAAGCAATCAGCCGTCAGCAATCAGCTTGATAGCACTGTGGCTGATAGCTTATGGCTGACAGCTGAAGGCCAAATACGTAAACTGGTTTATTAGTCATCAAAAACAACCTTTACTTCTTTGATGCGCTTGGTGTCGGCATCGGTGATTTCCATGTGGAACTTCTCGAAGTTGAATTTGAACCCGATTTCGGGGATGCGACCTTCGATTTCAAGGATAAGTCCAGCCAAGGTGTCAGCTTCGCCCTGCATGGGCTCGAAGTAGTCTTCGTCAACGCCAAATACTTTGCAGAAGTCGACGATACTTGTTTGAGCCTTAAAGAGATAAGAGCCATCGTCAAGTTTTGTGAAATGCTCTTCCACGTTGGCTGTATCGAACTCGTCGTTGATTTCGCCTACGATTTCCTCGATGACATCTTCCATCGTGATAAGGCCAGAGGTGCCGCCGTATTCGTCGACGACGATGGCGATGTGGATCTTCTTCTCGCGGAAGTCCTGGAACAGGTCGTTAATCTTGCGGTTTTCGGGAACGAAGAAGGCGGGGCGGACGAGTTTCTGCCATTCGTAAGACTGGGCGTCAAGATAGGGGAGAAGGTCTTTCACGTAGAGGATGCCTTCCACCTGGTCCAGGGTCTCGTCATAGACGGGGATTCTCGAAAATCCGCTCTTGATGACGATGGCGAGCATCTCGGTGAATTCCATGCTTTTCTCCACGCCGATGATGTCGACGCGGGGAATCATCACGCCGCTCACCTCTTTCTCGCTGAACGAGGCGATGCCTTTCAACATCTGTTTTTCCTCCATTTGGGTCGACTCTTCAGTGGCGATGTCGACGGCTGTGGAGAGGTCTTCCATGGAGATTTCGCCTTTTTTCTTTTCCAAGTGCTTATCCATGAACGAGGTGGAGTTAACCAGCAACTTGCTCAAGGGTTTGAATAGACCGATGAGGAAACGTAGGGGCCTTGCCATAAAGCGGGCAACCTTGACTGGACGCTTGCCGGCATAGATCTTTGGTGTGATTTCGCCCACGATGAGAATCATGGAGGTGACAATCACTGCTTCCAAGAGGAAGGCTGCCACAGGGTAGTTCACCATGTCGAACAACAGCGCCATGATGTAGGTCGACAGTAGGGTGATGGTGACGTTAACGAAGTTGTTGCCAATCAGGATGGTGGCCAGAAGGGTCTTGGGTTTCTCGCGAAGCTTCAACACGAGTTTGCTTTTGGCATCGCTGCGCGACTCCAAGTCTTCGACGTCGGCGGGTTGGAGTGAAAAGAAAGCTGTCTCGCTGCTTGAGATCAAGGCTGAGACGATAAGCAATAGGATGAGCACCACCAATCCAATGATGGCGCCGATGGGTTGTTCGGAAAATCCTTTGTAGAAGTTGTTTGAAACAACGGTGAGAAGTCCTATGAGAGGGTCAGGGTCAGGTGTTTCCAAAATCTTATGATTTAAAATTCAGGCTGCAAAATTACGAAACTTTTCTGACATGACGCATCATTCCCTTAAAATGGCAGGTCGTTGCCTTCGTCTTGGGTGGGCGCTTGAGGCGTGTACCCTGGTGCCGGTTCTGGGGCGGGAGCGTAGGGTTGGCCGTAGGACGACTGTGTGGCGGGACGGGCGGGTGCCATCTGCATCATTTTGTCGGCATGCACTTCGGTGACGTAGCGCACGATACCTTGTTGGTCGGTGTATTGACGGGTGCGCAATTTGCCTTCCACGTACATAAGGTCACCCTTGGTATAGTTGCGACGTCCTTCGGCAATATCGTTGGCCAGGTTGCCCCAAACCACGATGTTGTGCCAATCGGTCTGTTCCACCCAATTGTTGTCGCGGTCGCGGTAACGTTCAGAGGTGGCCATTGTGACTGAGATTTTCTTGTTCCCGTTTTCAAAAGTGGTCACTTCAGGATCTTTGCCGAGACGGCCTATAAGGATGACTTTGTTCAAGCTTGCCATAGTGTAGTTTTTTTAATTGTTTAAGTATAAGTCGATTAAGCGTGGAATGGGAAAACTGCCCAAATCCGTTTCGGGCGTCAAAAATAAATCTTTTGTTTCAATCCGCAACATTTTTTTTTCAAGATTTATTTCGATGAATTGGGCGAGAATGGTACGATGGGTTAGCTTGTGGGTGAAAACGGGAGACACTTTTGCGATGGTAAAAGGCTTGTTTTCAATCCATTGTTTGAATTGATCTGAGGCAATGACTTCTTCAACCGACAAGGGCCTTTCGCTTTCAATGCAGGGGAAATCATAGAGGTTTCTCCAGATGTCGTTGCCGCTGCGTTTGTGTAGGTAAATGCTGTCTTTAACCTTGATTACCAGATAGTTGAAATGCCTTGTGGTGACCTTGACTTTAGAAAGTTTCACCGGCCGTTGCATTACGGTTTGGTGGGCGAAGGCGAGGCATTGGGCTTGCAGGGGGCAGTGCAGGCAGTTGGGGTTCTTCGGTGTGCAGTGTAGGGCTCCAAACTCCATTAGAGCTTGGTTGTGGAGGCCGGGTTGCTCGCAGTTGAGGAGCTCGTCGGCGAGTCGGGCAAAGAGTTTCTGACCTCCATTATTATTAATAGGTGTGTCAATG
Organism: uncultured Bacteroidia bacterium; assembly: GCA_902794155.1. Taxonomy (GTDB): domain Bacteria; phylum Bacteroidota; class Bacteroidia; order Bacteroidales; family F082; genus Limimorpha. The sequence goes on along the minus strand of CADBGN010000038.1, from coordinate 26,884 downwards.
TCGTAGAGTCGGGCGAGAACGCGGTACACATTGCCGTCGACCACGGCCTGCGGCAGGTTAAAGGCGATGGAAGCAATGGCAGCTGCGGTGTAGTCGCCGATGCCTTGCAGCTTTTTAAGTTGTTCGTAGTCAGCAGGGAATTTGCCATGGTGTTGTTCCACGACTTGTTTGGCGCATTTGTGCAGGTTGCGGGCACGTGAATAATAACCTAAGCCTTGCCACATTTTCAGGACTTCTTCTTCAGAGGCTTTGGCGAGGTCGGTCACGGTAGGCCATTTCTCTATGAAACGCAGGTAATAGTCCATGCCTTGGCTGACGCGCGTTTGTTGCAGGATGACTTCGGAGAGCCACACTTCATAGGGCGAAGGGTCGTGTCGCCAAGGCAGGTCGCGATGGTTTTCAGCGTACCAATTAATTAAGGTGTCGTGTATGATATTCATCGTGGTTTTCGAGGCGAATTTCTTTATTTATAACTCTTTAGAAGAAAAAATTTGCATTAATGGGGTCAGTACCTTTGCCGCAAATTTACAACAAACATTATAACTAACCATTAAATAAGAGAAAAAATGACTAAAGCAGAAATCGTTGCTGAAATCGCAAGCAAGACCGGCATTGAGAAAGGTGCTGTCCAGAATGTTGTTGAGAACTTTATGGAAGTTGTGAAGAACGCCATGGCCAAGGGTGAGAATGTTTATCTGAGAGGCTTCGGCAGCTTCATCATCAAGACGAGAGCTGAAAAGACCGGCCGCAATATTGGCAAGAACATCGCCATCACCATCCCGGCCCACAAGATTCCGGCCTTCAAGCCTGCTAAGACCTTCATGAACGCTGTCAAATAAGAAAACAACAAATAAAATCTTATATTATGCCAAACGGTAAGAAACACAAAAGACACAAGATGTCGTGTCGACTCACAAGCGCAAAAAACGCTTGAGAAAGGACAGACACAAGAAGAAATAAGCTCTTCTTGAGCCTAAACACGACAATAACACAGCATTGGTTTTCCCCATTGTTGTGTTATTGTTTTATCAATCAAAACGTTAACCCCAAAGAAAAACACTATGTCTGAAGAACAACAGCAAGAGGTTGCAGTGGAAGTGAAGACAGTGACGCGCGACTTGGTCATCAACTCGCACGCTTCGGAGGTTGACATCGCTCTTCTGGAAGACAATTCGCTTGTCGAACTTCACAGAGAAAAGACCAACAACCAGTTTGCGGTTGGTGACGTTTACTTGGGTAGGGTGAAGAAGATCCTTCCGGGCCTCAACGCTGCTTTCGTTGATGTGGGCTATCCCAAGGAGGCCTTCCTGCACTATCTCGACCTTGGCCTGCAGGCCAATTCGTTGATGAAGTACAAAAAGGCGGTCGTCGGTGGCGACGATGTGCCCATGGACAAGTTCAAGCTTGATCCCGACCTGCCCAAGAACGGCAAGATCGGTGATTTGCTTAACGTGGGCGACCTGCTCCCCGTGCAAATCGCCAAGGAGCCTATCCACACAAAAGGACCGAGAATCACCGCCGAAGTTTCCTTCGCGGGTCGTTATCTCGTTCTCGTCCCCTTCTCCAACCGCATTTCGGTATCCCAAAAAATCCGTAGCAGCGAGGAGCGTAACCGTCTTCGCCGCCTGATCCAAAGCATCAAGCCCGCCAACTATGGCGTCATCATCCGCACCGTTGCCGAAGGCAAGAAAGTGGCCGACCTCGACGCCGATCTCCGTTCCTTGATTTCCAAGTGGGAACAGTGCATCATCGAGATGAAGAAGATGACCACCTTTGGCAGGATGGTCAGCGAGATGGACCAAACCAGCGTCATGCTGCGTGATTTGCTCAACGAGTCGTTCAACAACATCCACGTGAACGACGAGAAACTCTATGAAGAGATCCAGAAAAACATTCAGACTTTCGCACCGCAAAAAGCCGACATCGTTCACCTTTACAAAGGCAAAGAACCTATCTTTGACTACTTTAATGTCACAAAGCAGATCAAAGGCTTTTTCGGTAAGATCGTCACTATCAGAAACGGTGTCTACCTTGTCATCGAGCACACCGAGGCCATGCATGTCATCGATGTGAACAGCGGCCATCGGGTGAACAAGGAGAATTCGCAGGAAGACAACGCTTTCCAAGTCAACATTGAAGCCGCCAAGGAAATCGCGCGCCAGTTGCGTTTGCGCGATATGGGCGGCATCATCATCGTCGACTTCATCGACATGCACGAAGCCAAACATCGCAAGGATCTGTTTGACGCCTTGGTTGAAGCCATGGCTCACGACCGTGCCAAGCACACCATCCTTCCCCCGACGAAGTTCGGCCTCATCCAAATCACACGCCAGCGCGTGCGTCCCGAGACGGAGGTGCAGGTGCAGGAGAAATGCCCTGTGTGCGCCGGCGAAGGCAAGATTCGCCCCGCCATCCTCTTCATCGACGAAATCGAAAACCACCTCAAGTACCTCATGGTCGACCAAAACGAGAATCATCTGACCTTGCAGGTGCATCCCTTCATCTATTCCTACCTCTGCATAGATGGCCTGTTTTCGATTCGCCGCAAATGGATGAAGAAATACGGCAAGAAATTCACGGTGCAGTCGATGCCCGAATTCCATGTTTTGCAGTACAACTTCCAAAACGCCAACGGCGACGACATCAAACTCTAAAGTTTGTCGAAGGAAGTCACTGCCAAAAAACCTCAGAAGGCTCGTCTGCACGACGAGCCTTTTTTTTATGGTATGCCCTAAAGGGCAGAAATAGTTCAAAAATCCATCAAAAATCTTTCAAATAGGTTTTCTAAAAATTTGAATTGATTTTTGTCAGATTTCTTTGCGAAGCAAATCCCCATAAATTCCTATCTTTGCACCCAAATAACTTACAACTGAACAACTGAATAACTGATAACTGATGAAAGACATCGTTTTAAGCGGCATTCGCCCCACTGGAAACCTTCACCTTGGCAACTACTACGGTGCCGTGCGTAGCTTCGTGAAGATGCAGGAAGACTACAACTGCTACTTCTTCATCGCCGACTGGCATTCGCTGACCACGCACCCCAAGCCAGAAAATATACAGCGTTCGGCCCGCACGATTTTGGCCGAATACCTCGCCTGCGGCATCGACCCCGAAAAGGCCACCATCTACATCCAAAGTGATGTGCCTGAGACAATTGAACTATATCTCTATTTCAATATGAACGCCTACATCGGTGAGCTGGGTCGCGTGACCACCTTCAAGGAGAAGGCCCGTCAACAGCCCGACAACGTCAATGCTGGCTTGTTCACTTATCCAACATTGATGGCTGCCGACATCCTGCAACATCGTGCCAAATGGGTGCCTGTGGGCAAGGACCAGGAACAGAACATGGAGATGGCCCGCAAGTGCGCCCGCCGCTTCAACAATATCTATCAGGTGGAATTCTTCCCCGAACCCCAGAACTACTACTTCGGTGGCGATGCCATCAAAGTGCCAGGATTGGATGGTAGCGGCAAGATGGGAAAGAGTGATGGTAACTGCATCTACCTCTTCGAGGACGAGAAGACCATGCGCAAGAAGGTGATGCGCGCTGTCACCGATAGCGGTCCGACCGAGCCCAACAGCCCCAAACCCGAGGTCATCCAAAACCTCTTCACGATGATGAACATCGTCAGCGAGCCCGAGACGGTAAAATACTTCGACGAGAAGTGGAACGACTGCTCCATCCGCTATGGCGACATGAAGAAACAACTGGCAGAGGACTTGGAGAAGACCGTAGCTCCGATTCGTGAGCGCATCATCGAGTTCTCATCAAATACCGAACGCCTCGACCGCATTGCCCGCATGGGTGCCGAAAAGGCCCGCGAGAGTGCGGCGAAGACCTTGAACGAGGTGAGGAAGATTATTGGTTTTAGAGTTTATTAGTTTATAGTTTGCAGTTGTTCAGTTGTTCAGTTGAAACGCGAGGGATAACTGATAACTGAACAACTGATAACTGAACAACTGAAGTAATGGGTGATTTTATCACATACGAAAAAATACCAGAACGCGCAGTCCTTATCGCTGTTGCTAGCAAACAACAAGGCCGCGAGCGTACGGAGGAATACCTCGACGAGTTGGCGTTCCTGTTGGAGACGGCAGGCGGTATCCCAGTGGCGCGTTTTGTGCAGCCTTTGGACCGACCGAGCAGCGTGACTTATCTCGGCTCGGGCAAGTTGGAGGAGATTCACCAGTACATCAAGGCGGAGAACATTGAGATTGCCGTCATTGACGACGAATTGAGTGCTACGCAAGCCCGTAACATGGAACAGGCTTTGGAGTGTCGTGTCCTTGACCGCACGAGTCTCATCTTGGACATCTTCGCCTCCAATGCCCATACTGCCCACGCCAAGGCGCAGGTGGAACTCGCGCAATACCAATACCTTTTGCCTCGCCTGACCCGTATGTGGACCCACTTGGAGCGCCAACGTGGTGGTATTGGTATGCGTGGTCCTGGCGAGACCCAAATAGAGACCGACCGTCGCTTGATTCTGGAACGCATCGCGTTGCTGAAAGAGAAACTAAAAGATATAGACAAGCAGAAGACCGTGCAGCGCAAAAACCGCGGCAAGCTTGTGCGTGTGGCACTTGTTGGCTATACTAATGTAGGCAAGTCGACCATCATGAACCTGCTCAGCAAGTCGGAAGTCTATACCGAGAACAAGCTCTTTGCCACTTTGGATACCACGGTGCGTAAGGTGGTGGTGGAAAACCTGCCTTTCCTATTGTCCGACACTGTGGGTTTCATTCGTAAGTTGCCGCATCATCTCGTAGAATCGTTCAAGTCCACTTTGGATGAGGTGCGCGAGTCGGACATCTTATTACATGTAGTCGACATCTCGCATCCTGACTTCGAGGCGCAGATGGAGGTCGTCAACCAGACCTTGGCCGAGTTGGGCTGTGCCGACAAGAAGACCATCGTCGTCTTCAACAAGACCGATGCCTACACTTGGGAGGAGAAAGACCCTGATGACTTGACTCCGCCCACCAAGCGTAATGTCTCCTACGAGGATCTAAAAAAGACTTGGATGGCCAAGATGAATGAAAACTGCATCTTTATCTCTGCCAAGAATCGCGATAACTATCAGGAATTCCGTGATTTGCTCTACAAGGAAATCCGTGATATGCACGCGATCCGGTACCCTTACGACAATTTCCTCTATTAACCCAACTCTTCCAACCTTTAACTCTAAACTCTCAACTCTCAACTATAGATGTACCTAGTCGATACCCATACCCACGTTTATGACCACCAATTCAGCCTTGACCGGAACGAGGCCATGCAGCGCGCATTGGACGCTGGTGTAGGAATGATGCTCTTGCCCAATGTGGATGCTTCCACCATTGCCCCGATGCTTGAATTGCATGGGCAATATCCCGATTGCACCCGAGTGATGATGGGCCTGCAACCTGAGGAGGTGAAGGAGGACTACAAAGAGGTGCTTTCTATGATGGAAAAGGAATTGGAACGTGGCATATACGTTGGAGTGGGGGAGATAGGCCTCGATTTCTATTGGGATTCGACCTATGAGAAGCAACAGCTTGATGCCTTCGAGACCCAACTGGATTGGGCCAAACAACTTGGTTTGCCGTTATCCATTCACTGCCGTAACGCTTTCGACAAGATGGTGAAAATCCTGGATAAGAAGCAAGACGGTGGCCTGCGCGGCATCATGCATTGCTTTACGGGGACAGAAGAAGAGGCTAAAGTCTATCTCGAATTGGGCTTTCATCTTGGTCTAGGAGGCGTGACAACCTATAAGAACTGCGGCGTGAAGGATTACCTGCCTAATCTTCCATTGGATAGGATTGTTTTAGAGACGGATGCACCCTATCTGGCACCCGTGCCTTGCCGTGGCAAGCGCAATGAGCCATCGTTTTTGGTCCATACGGCGCAGAAAATTGCTGATGTTCTGGATGTTCTGCAAATGCCATTGGAAGACTTTGCAGTTGTTACAACGGCTAATGTGAAAAACTTGTTCCAATTTTGAGATTCCCTTCGGGAATGGAGTGTTGTCGTTGTGTTATACAGCGGCGGCTTGTGGCGTTTACTGAATGTAAGATGTGTTTGCCGCCGTATTTTACAAAATGTGCTTGACTCCATTCCCCGAAGGGGAATCCCCAAAAAAAGGTCGCCGACTTAAGCCGGCGACCTACCATTATGAAGATAAAAAAACAACTGTTTCCTTCTTGACTTACCCGCACTTGGAGTAGCCACAGCTCTTGCAGTGCTTGCAGCCGTCTTCGAAGACGAGCTTCTCGCCGCAGTTAGGGCATTTCTCCTTTTCGTCGATGACGCCATTGGGCACGTATTTCTTCAATGCTCGGGCAATGCCGTTCTTCCATGTGTTGATGCTCTCTTCCTCCACGTTGAGGTTCTGCACCAACTCGATCACATATTGGATGGGCATGCCGTGGCGCAGGATGCCCGAGATCAGTTTGGCGTAGTTCCAGTATTCCTTGTCGAACGAACGCGACAAGCCTTGCATTAGCACTTCATAGCCATCCTTGTCGTTGTAACGGAAGTCGTAACGGGTGGTCTCGCCTTTGATTTTCTCCTTGATGATGACACCCTTTTCGACGTATGGCGGCAGGAAGAAGTCCTCGGCTTTGCCCAAGAAAATCTCATAGGGCTTGCCATGCAGTTTGCCGACGAAGGCGATCCATTTCTCGTAGTTGTTCTGGAAACGCACTACATCGCATTCCAGCTCCTTCGGACGTTGCGGCGCAGCCGTTTCGCGGATGTCGTCGGGACGGGCACCGTTGTCAGCTTTCGGAGCCTCTTTTTTCTCTTCTTTGGCCACCAATACACCGTCGCGCGAGCCGTCGCGGTAGATGGTCATGCCCTTGCAGCCACTTTCCCATGCAGTCATATAGATCTGGCTGACGAGTTCTTCTGTCGTCTCCTTGGGCACGTTCACGGTGACACTGATGCTGTGGTCGACCCATTTCTGCATCGAGCCTTGCATCTTCACCTTGTTCACCCAGTCGATGTCGTTGGCCGTGGCTTTATAGTAAGGCGACTTTTTAATGACAGCGTTGAGCTTTTCATCATCATAATGTAGCACCTCATCCACGTTGTAGCCGTTCACTTCGAGCCAGGTGATGAACTTGTGGTGGAACACGTTGTATTCCTCGAACGAGTTGCCCGTCACGTCGGTGAAGGTCACGTGGACGTCCTTGTCGTTGGGGTTTACCTTGCGGCGGCGTTTGTAGGCCACCATGAAGACGGGCTCGATGCCCGAGGTGGTCTGGGTGCAGATGCTGACGGTGCCCGTAGGGGCGATGGTCAGCATGGCGACGTTGCGGCGACCCACGCGACACATCTTCTGGTATAGGTCCTCGTCCAAGGCGCGCAGACGCTTGATGAAGGGGTTGTTTTCCTCGCGTTTGGCGTCATACATGGGGAACTTGCCACGTTCTTCGGCCAGGTTGACGGATGAACGGTAGGCGTTGTAGGCCAACAGCTTTTGGATCTCGGTGGAGAAGGCGATGGCTTCGTCGGAGGCGTAGCGTTTGCCTAAGGCGGCCAGCATGTCGCCCTCGGCGGTGATGCCTATGCCTGTGCGGCGGCCTTGCAGGCATTTCGCCTTGATGTTCTTCCACAAGTTGACCTCGGTGCGCTTGACTTCGTCGTCTTCGGGGTCGGCAGCGATTTTGGCCAGGATACCGTCCACCTTCTCGATTTCAAGGTCGACAATGTCGTCCATCATGCGCTGGGCGATGGCCACATGTTTCGAGAACAGCTGGTGGTTGAATCGGGCTTCAGGCGTGAACGGGTGGTCGACATAGCTGTAAAGGTTGATGGCCAGTAGTCGGCAGCTGTCGTAGGCGCAGAGCGGAATCTCACCACAAGGATTGGTGCTCAAGGTCTTGAAGCCGAGGTCCGCATAGCAGTCGGGGATGGACTCACGGATGATGGTGTCCCAAAACATCACGCCAGGTTCGGCCGACTTCCATGCGTTGTGGATGATCTTGTTCCACAAGGCGCGGGCGTCCACTTCCTTGGTGTATTTCGGGTTGGGCGAGTCGATGGGATATTGCTGGATGAAGGGCTTGTTCTCCTTGACGCATTGCATGAACTCGTCGGTAATGCGCACCGAAACGTTGGCGTTGGTGATGCGGCCCTGGGTCATCTTAGCGTCAATGAAGGCCTCCGAGTCGGGGTGTTTGATGCTAATGGTCATCATCAGGGCACCGCGACGGCCGTCTTGTGCCACCTCCTTGGTGGAGTTGGAATAGCGTTCCATGAAAGGCACCACGCCCGTGGAAGTCAAGGCGCAGTTCTTGACGGGGCTGCCGGTGGGGCGGAGGTGTGACAGGTCGTGACCCACGCCGCCGCGACGTTTCATCAGCTGCACCTGTTCCTGGTCGGTCTTCATGATGCCGCCGTAGGAGTCGGAGTCGCCGTTGTTGCCGATGACGAAGCAGTTCGACAGTGACGAGATCTGGAAGTCGTTGCCGATGCCCGTCATGGGGCTACCTTGGGGCACGATGTAGCGGAAGTCCTTCAACACCTCGTAAATCTCCTCTTCCTTCATCGGGTTGGGATAACGGCGTTCGATGCGGGCGATCTCGCGGGCGATGCGGTGGTGCATGTCGTCGGGCGTGAGTTCGTAGATGTTGCCGTCGCTGTCCTTCAAGGCGTATTTGTTGGTCCAGACATCGCCAGCCAACGCGTCGCCATGGAAGTATTCCTTTGCGGCGGCTTTCACCTCGTCCAAGGGGTAGATATGGTACACTATTTTCTGTTTCTCCTCTGCGATAGGTTGTGCTGCATGGGCATCGTTCCTCTCCACTACCTGTACCTCATCTTGGCTTTCGATTTGTTCGGCTGCAAAAGAGGCGTTTTTGCGCGTTTCAATGATCTTGTCGTATGGTGTGGCTTCCGGCTGCACGGCTTCCGGCTCCTCGAGTCCACTAAATAGGTCACCCTCAAATTCCATTTGAGTATGATTTGATTTCATCTTGTTGATATTTAATAAATTAAATACAAAAACAATAAAACTTGACTTGTTCTTTTTCAATCTGCGAAGTTAAGAAAGAAGGGCAAATCATGCCTTATCAAAACCACTTTTTACGGCTATTTTTATCAACAATATGTGTTGATAAATTTTTCCTTTTTGATTGTCAAAAGGATATGAAAAAATGGGAAAAAATGGTTGAATTTGGCACGCTGTAGAGACGTTTCAGGAAACGTCTCCAACAGCGTTATTTTTTCAATTGTTCCATTGCAAAGGCATACGCGCCAATGGCCACTGCTGATGATGTGCCGAGCTTGGTGACGCCCACGCCGACGCACTTGGTGGGGTCGTACCAAACTTCTTGGTTGCTAAACGGCACCTTGATCATCTTTCCCGACTTTTCGGTGAAGCGAATCATGTCCTGTGCATCCATTAGGTTGTATGCTTCGGTCTCCATTCGGCTGAATGAGTGACCGTCCTTGAGGCCGGTAAATGGCTCGTTCATCTTTTTGATTAGCATGGGCATGAAGACAGGCCAAGCTCCTGACAAACCACCGCCGATGACGATGATGCCATCGATGAGCGAAATGGCGTTGGCCAATACGTCGGCCAAGGCTGTGGCCATTTCATTCCACGACTTCAAGGCTGCTTCCTTGTCGCCAGGCAGCTGCCCCATGGCTATCTTGTAGATGTCGTAGGGATGCGGTGTTTTGTCGAACTCGATGCCAGCCTCGCGGCCATACACGCGGCGCACGGCTCGGATGCTGATGCTGTCTTCGGCACTGGTGGTGGGGTAGAGCGGGTTGCGGTGACGGTTGATTTCACCGCCTGCCGAGTTGTCGCCGTTGAGCAACACCTTATTAATGACTATGCCGCCGCCAAAACCCGTGCCGATGGTGACACCTAACAAGTTCTTGTAACGTTTTGGGTTACGTTGCTGCTCAAGCAGTTTGTTCACTTCGGGCAGCAAGCCGTTTAGGGCTTCGCCGTAAGCAAATAGGTCACCGTCGTTGTTGATGTAGACGGGCACCTGGAATTCGTTCTCGAGCATGGCTTTCAGCGGTACTCCGCCATGGAATGTGGGCAGGTTCTCCAAGTCGCCGATGATGCCGTTGGGATAATCGGCTGGACCAGGGAAGCAAAAACTGATGGCTGCCGCCTTGGCACTACAGCGAGTCTCACATTCATGGAAGCCCGTGATGAGTTTTTGAAGCACTTCTTCCAGCGTGGGAGCTGCCGAAGGAATGGTGAAAGGTTCGATGATTTCGTGCCAGTCTTGCACGGCCGAGAACTTGAAGCCCGTGCCGCCAGCGTCAAGGATGAAGATGACAGGGTTGTTATTCATGTTGTTTTGCTTTTAATGACGGATTGTAGAACTTTTCCACCCAGAGCACCCACATGAGGAAAATTACGAGGTAAAAGAACACTTTAAAAATATAGTCGTGGGCAAGGTGGAAACTGTCAGGCCATGGAATCTGCATCATCAATATGCCGCAGATGCGAACCACATTAGCCCACTCAATGATGACCAGTCCAGCGGGGATATACCAAGCCTTGTGTTTCCATGGGCCAGGGAATAAAATCATGAGAAAGAGCCAATGCATCCATTGCTTGAGGCTGGCACATTCTGGAGCAATAGTGACACGTGCCCAACCTCCTGCATTGTTAGGTGTGGCAATCGACCTCATATGACTGATGGTTGTGATATCGATGCAGAAAACATGTTCAAGCACCCAACTTGCCTGGTCGTATACCATGTTGACAGACCAAAGCATGAGTTGGTCCACCCATTTCCCAATGGGCCAATACCCCAAGGCCTGCCAACCCAAATAGATGAAATGGAAGCTAATGATTAAAAGGATAAACAATCCTACATTCACGGTGCTTCGGTTCTTTGGATTCTTGCAGTATTCTTTGATGTTTTTGAGACTCATTAGGTGGAAAATTTGATGCGAAAATACAAAATTAATGAATATTCCGTACTTTTGCATTCAAAAGTAATAGAAATGATGGAAAACGACACCTTGGTTGAACAAGTGACAGAGACCATACAAGATACCACGTCGGTCAATAATTTGGTTGATGGCGTCAAAAAGCTCACAACAACACCCGTTTCGGAATGGCTTCCTGATTTGGTGAAGGAATATCTTGTTCCATTTGGATTGAAGCTTGTCGCGGCTATTGTGGTGTTGCTTTTGGGCCGGTGGGTCATCAAGTTGATCAAGAAATGGATGGCCAACGGATTGATGAGCCGTCATGGTGATGCCACCTTGCATAGTTTCTTGTCGAATTTGGTCTCGGTGGTGCTGTATTTCTTCCTCATCATGGCCATCGTCGGCATCTTGGGAATTAATACCTCTTCGTTGGTGGCACTGCTGGCTTCGGCAGGTCTGGCTGTGGGCATGTCGCTAGGCGGCACCTTGCAAAACTTCGCCGGCGGTGTATTAATCATCATGTTCAGGCCTTTCAAGGTGGGTGATTTCATTGCAGCACAAGGCATGGAAGGCAAGGTGAGCGAGATACAGATTTTCAATACGCATCTGTTGACGATGGACAACAAAGAAGTCATTTTGCCCAATGGCGCGCTTGCTACTGGAGTGATGACCAACTACTCGAAGCAAAAGACGCGTCGCGTCGATTGGGTGTATTCCATCTCGTACGGTGACGACTACGACAAGGCAAAAATGGTCTTGCGTAGGCTTTGTGATGCCGATGAGCGCATTCTTACATCCCCCGAGCCTTTTATCGAATTGGGCAAACTCAACGACAGCTCTGTCGACATCACCATGCGCGCTTGGGTCAACTCGAAAGACTATTGGCCGGTGTTTTTTAGCATGAATGAGAAGGTTTACAAAGCCTTTGCGGAGGAGGAATTGCACATCCCGTTCCCGCAAATGGATGTTCACATGAAGAGTTGAAGACCTCGTAAAGTCAAGATTTTTAGCGTTTCGTGAATTTTTTTGCCATATTTTTTTGCTGAAAGGGATTTTGAAACGAAAAAAATTGTATTTTTGCAGCCCGTTAGAAAAAGACAAGTATAAATAATAAAGGATAAGAGTCATGTCAAAAGTTTGTCAAATTACAGGTAAGAAGGTCATGCACGGCAACAATGTTTCTCACTCCAACAAAAGGACCAAGAGAACGTTTGAACCGAATTTGAAAATCAAGAAGTTCTATGTTCCGGAATGGGATGAATGGATTGTGCTGAAGGTTTCGGCTGCCGGTATGCGTACCATCAACAAGAAGGGTATCTACCAAGCCATTTTGGATGCCTCTGCAGAGGGTAACCTTGAACGTTGGTAATCCTTTGCCGATGTGAATCATATCAGAGCTGCTGTGCCTTGCGCAGCGGCTTTTTTTGTTTGAATAGGCTTCAAACCGCTTATTAAAGATAATAATTTCCGGCAATTTCAGTTATCCATTCATGCGAGCGAAGTTTATCCTCATAGCATTCTTGTTTGCTTCTTTGTTTGTCTCGGCACAACAACTGCCCACAGCTACGGTTTACGGTAAGGTGATTGACGAGCAAGGGCATCCTATTGAAATGGCTAATGTAGTGGTTCCAGAACTGTTAGTGGGCTATACGACCAATTCCCGTGGCTATTATGAACTCTCGCTATTGTCGGATTCCACTTGGACCATCCATTTCTCATTCATTGGCTACGAACAGAACAAGGCTACGGTACGACTGAAAAAAGGCGAGAAACGGAAACTCGACATGGTGCTGCATTCAACCGCCACAGTGCTTCCTGATGCTGTCATCAGCGACCGTGGCACCGAAGCCTCTAGTTTGACGCGACTTGATGCCAAGCAGGCTACTATGCTCCCAACGATGGGTGGTGGCGTTGAGACCTTGATTAAGACATTGCCGGGTGTGGTGTCGAATAACGAGCTGAGCTCGCAATATCGGGTGCGCGGAGGCAACTTCGACGAGAACTTGATTTATGTGAATGGCATCGAGATCTACCGTCCTTTCCTCGTCGGTTCGGGACAGCAGGAAGGCCTTAGTTTTGTTAACTCTCAATTGGTCAACAACATCGAGTTTTCGGCTGGCGGCTTTGCTGCGGAGTATGGCGACAAGATGTCGTCGGTGCTCGACGTGTCTTATAAAACCCCAAAAGAGATGGCGGGTTCGCTGTCGTTGAGTCTTTTGGGTGCCGAAGCCCATGTGGAAGGTGCTACGAAAAACGAGAAGTTCAGCTATTTGGTCGGTGCGCGCTACAAAAACACGGCATTGGCATTGGGCATGATGAACACCAAGGGCGACTACAAACCCAATTTCACTGATGCACAAGCCTTGTTCAATTATCATTTTAACGATAAATGGAGTTTGTCGTTATTGGGCTATTATTCCAAGAACCGTTACATGTTGATTCCCCAAAATGCCCAAGTCAATTTTGGCACTATCGACTTGCCGTTGCAGCTGAATGTGTATTTCGACGGTCAGGAAATCGACGACTATGCCACGGGTTTAGGCGCCATGACCTTGTCTTACAAACCCAACAAAGACTTGAATCTGAAATGGATAGCTTCAGCCTATTCTGCTTACGAAACTGAAACCTTCGACATTCGGGAACAGTATTTCTTCGGCATCCGTAACACTTCCTTCGGCTCCGATGACTTTGGTGAGGTGATTGAGAACCATGAAGTGGGTACGCTCACCAAACATGCCCGCAATGGTTTCTATGCCCAAGTCTATAATATCGACCACAAAGGTCTCTATGCCTTCGACAACAAGTTGCTGAAGTGGGGCTTCCGCTTCCAGCATCAGGATATCGACGACGTGGTGAACGAATGGCAGATGATGGACTCGGCAGGTTACAGCTTGCCCCATGTTCCCGACATCATTGGTGGCTACCCCGATGTGTTGCCTGAGATCGGGATGGACTTTGTGCATAAGTCGAATAATGTGCTGTCTGTCAATAATCTTGACGGTTTTGTGCAGAATTCCTGGACCATTCCCTATAAAGACAAGGGCGAGTTTGTCATTACGGGTGGTTTGAGAGCTAATTATTGGGGCTATAATAAAAAGGTGTATGTCAGTCCGAGGGCAGGCGTCGCTTACAAGCCTGAGAATGAGAAACGTGAGACGGTTTATCGCTTGTCGGGTGGTGTGTATAACCAAACGCCGTTCTACCGCGAGATTCGCAACCGCGACGGCAGCCTATTCAAGGATGCTGAGGTACAGCGGTCATATCAGGTCGTGGCGGGCAACGACTTCAAGTTTCGTGCCTTCAACCGGCCTTTCATCCTGACCTCGGAGTTGTATTTTAAGTGGTTCACCCACGTCATCCCATACGACATTGACAATGTACGCATCCGTTACTATGCCGACCAATCTGCTAGAGCTTACACGACAGGCCTTGATTTCAAGGTGAATGGCGAGTTTGTGAAAGGTATTGACAGTTGGGCAAGCCTTTCATTCATGCGGGCAAGAGAAGATATTCGTGGTGATTATCTTTTGGTTGGTGTGCATGGCGATACGCTCCCGTTCTACAACCATTCCGATGCCCAAGTGGCTGATACCCTTGCATTGGGTTGGCACTATCGTCCATCGAACCAGTTGGTCAACTTCTCACTGTTTTTCCAGGATTACATCCCCAATGCCCCAACATGGCGTGTTAATATGACGTTGACCTTCGGCATGGGTCTGCCTATCAACGACAACAATTCGGACTTCTATTCCACTTCGAGTCGTTATCCAGCCTACCGCCGTGTCGACATTGGTTTCACTAAGCAACTCATCAGCGAGGCCAGTAGCTTTAGCAAGGGCAACCCGTTGCGCTACGTGAGGAACATGTATGTGAGCGTGGATGTCTTCAACCTTTTGGACATCCCGAATGTCATTTCTTACAACTGGGTGAAGTATATTGACAATAGCTATTATGGCGCACCAAATTACTTGACGCCACGATATGTCAACGTGAAGTTGGTGATGGAGTTTTAAAACGAAAAAAGCGAGGCAACGCCTCGCTTTTTTCGTTTAATACATTGCTGTCATCTTAATCCATTCGCGGCCTTGGGCACATATCTCTTCGACCTCTGCAACGGTCTTGGGTATCGGTCGCCCGAGGATACGGCAGCCGTCTTCGGTGATAAGTAGGTCGTCTTCTATGCGGATGCCGCCAAAGTCCTTGTAGGTCTCCAGCTTGTCGTAGTTGATGAACTCCTTGAACTTGCCTTCGGCTTTCCACATGTCGATGAGGGTGGGGATGAAGTAGATGCCTGGTTCGTCGGTGACTACAAAGCCTGGTTTCAAGGTCTTGCCGCAGCGTAGTCCGCTGAAGCCCAGCTTGGTACTGCGCGGTGTGATGTCGTCGTAACCCACGTAGGTCTCGCCGAGGCCTTCCATGTCGTGCACGTCCATGCCCAGCATGTGGCCGAGGCCGTGAGGCATGAAGAGCCAGTGGGCACCGTTCATCAGGGCTTCTTCAGTGTCGCCCTTCATCAGGCCGACGCCTTTCAAGCCTTCAATCAATGTGCGGCAAGCAAGGGTGTGCATCTCTAAATAAGGCATGTAGGGACGCGTGTTGGCGGCTACGGCTTGGTTGGCAGCGAGCACGATCTCATAAATCTCGCGCTGGCGTTGGTTGAAAACGCCACCCACGGGAGTGGTACGAGTGAAGTCGGAGGCATAGTAGTTCTCCGTCTCGGCACCGGCGTCGCAAACCATCATGCGGCCTTCTTTCAGCACATTGTGGTGACCATGGTTGTGTAGCGTTTGACCGTCAACGCTGAGGATGACGGGGAACGACACGGGACCGCCGCCCGAAAGAGAGAGACCTTCCACCACACCGGCAATCTCTTGCTCAACCATGCCGGGTTTACACATCTTCATAGCCGTGGTGTGCATGTAATAGGCCGTGTTGGCAGCGCGTTCCATCTCGGCGATTTCGAGTTCGCTCTTCACCTCGCGCATGGAGATGACAGCTTTGATGAGTTCTAGACTGACATGCTCCTTTACTTGGCTCACATGGCAGTTCAGCCAGTTCGAGCATTGAATCTGCGTGTCGCCGCGATAGGTAGGCAGCATGTGGATTTGGCGGCCTTTGGCCATGGCTTGCTGGAGGTATTCACCAAACTTGTTGAAGTCGCGACAGTCGGTGATGCCGATTTTTTCACCTTGCTCCTTCAGTGAGGGCAGGGGACCGCACCAGATCACGTCGTCGATGGTGACTTCTACACCGAAGAGGATTTCCTCGCCCGTCTCAAAGTCGATGACGCCGACAAGGTCGGGGTGGTTAAGACCAAAGAAATAGGAGAAATTGCTGTCCTGACGGTAGATATAGGTGTTGTCAGGGTAGTTGAAAGGTGCCTCATTGTTGGCAGGGAAGAAGGCGATACCCTTCGAGATCATTTTTTTCAATGTGGCGCGACGGCCACTATAAACGTCTTTATTGAACATATTGGTTTGTTTTTGTTGTTGATTCTGTATCTGTAGAGACGCAATGATTGCGTCTCAATGGAATATGGGTTTGATTTGAGACGCATTCGATGCGTCTCTACAAAAATGCAAAAATAATCATTTTTTCATTGCCGCCTCAATCTCCTCGATTTCGGTTGGCAGACCTTCAAATAGGTTGATGGGGGCGCCCTCAGTGATGAGCAGGTCGTTCTCGATGCGGATGCCGATGCCTTCCTCTCGGATGTAGATACCAGGCTCGCAGGTGAGGATCATGCCAGGCTCAAAGGGCTTGAACTTGTCGATGCTGTCGTGCACGTCGAGGCCGATGTGGTGCGACATGCCGTGCATCAGGTATTTGCGCTCCAAGGGTTTGCCGGGGTCTTGGCGTTTCACGTCCTCTGCAGTGAATAGGCCAAGTCCGATCATTTCATGTTCCATCAGGCGGTGTGTGGTCTCATTAATGAGGTTGATGGTGCCGCCAGGGCGGTAGAGTTTGGTGATTTCCTTCATCACGCGGAGCACGGCATTGTAGCAGTCGGCCTGCCGCGGAGTGAACTTGCCATTAATAGGTATGGTTCGACTCAAGTCAGAGGAATAGTTCTTCAGCTCACAGCCGATGTCGAAAAGTAGCAGGTCGCCATCATGGAGTAGGCTTTGGTTTTTGGAGTAATGCAGGCAACAACCGTTCTTGCCTCCTGCTATGATGGGTGCGTAGGCATGCCCCGTGGCGTTGTTGCGCTTGAAGATATACTCGATTTCGGCCTGCACCTCGTATTCATACATGTCGGGCTTGACGGTCTCCAGACAACGTCGGAAAGCCTTCGCGGTGATGTTGCAAGCCTGCTTTGTGATGGCGATTTCGTCTTCCGATTTCACCATGCGCAGGGCGTTCAAAATGGGGGCCGTGCGACCATAGTTGTGCATCGGATACAACTCTTTGACCCTTTTGACGAAACGTTTTTGAATGGTTTCTACAACACATTCATATTTCGGATATTCGTAGCTGTTCAGGAAGATGGTATCGCCATAACCCGAAAAGACGATGTCGTTCAAGGTCATCCAGAAGGCATCGCTGCCTTTGACGGTTTTGATGCCTGACAGTTCAGAGGCGTGCGCGTTGTCGAGCATCTCGCCTTGCCAGGTAGCTTTCACTTCATCGTAAGGCTCGATGAAGAGGATTTCTCGCATGGTCTCATCTGGATAATCAGGTGCGATGAGAAGAAACGCGCTTTCTTCGTTGATGCCTGTAAGGTAAAAGAAGTCGGACTGCTGGCGGAACGGAAAGAACTCGTCGCCGTTGCGCGGCATAGCTTCGTTGGCAGTGAAGACGGCTACGGATTTGGGTGGCAGCTGGGCTGCAAGGTTTGCTCTGTTTCTTATGAAAAGACGATTGGGGATGGCGTTATTCATATAAAGGTTTGTTTTTTCTTTTTAGTCCTACAAAGGTAGAAATTTTCCATGATTTATTGACACAAACGAAAAAAAGACTACTTTTGTACCCAAATACTAACCTAAATCTATAATCAAATGAAGAAAAGTTTACTGATCGTTGGCCTTCTGATGGCCATGTCGCTGACCGCGTCAGCACAGAACAGTGGTTTTGCCTTTGGCTTAAAATTGGGTCCTGGCTTTGACTGGACAGGTTCGACAACGGGTGCCGCTGTTAGTGAAGGCATGAGAACAGGCTTCGGCGTTGGTGTCGTGGCTGAGTATTATTTTGCTGATAATTATGCCATTACAACGGGCGTGAATGTCAACATGAACCGTGGCCATTACAGCTTCCAAAATGCCCACTTGGATAGCGTTGCTGGCTTACAACCCTTTTCCGTCGACAGATATTACAAGTCGACTATTTATGAAATCCCGTTGATGCTTAAGATGGTAACCAACGAACTTGGTGGTATCCCGCTCCGCGTTTATGCTCAAGTGGGTGCTGGCATTGGCTATGCCCAGAAAGTCAAAGTGAAGGATTCCTATGAAGGCTTTACTGGCGAGGATTATGTTGCAACCAATAAGGAATACAGCAACCTTCGCACTTCCTTGAAGATCGGTGCAGGTGCCCAGTATGCTCTTGACGAGTCGACCCGCGTTTTTGCGGGTTTATACTTCTCGCACGATTTCCTCAACAACATCAATTCCATTTCCCCCAACTACTACGGTAATTACTATGAAAATGGTGAAGACATTGGTGATCGTGAGACGAAACTCAATGTGCTCCAGAATCGTATCGGTATCGAGGTGGGCGTCTTGTTCTAATCTTTAGTATATTTAACAAAAAAGAGAGCGACTTGATGGTCGCTCTCTTTTTTTTGTTGTACATGTTGAACTGTTTTAGAGCAGCTTGATGCCTACGGTCACCATAAACATGTTTTGTTTTGTGTTGTCGATGTTGCTGAAATCGAAAGTTTCTCCAAGAGAAGTCTCATTTAGCGCATCGAACATCTTGCTCAAGCCAAAATTGTAGTTGATATCGAGCGTGATGCGCTTCAGCACATCGACGCCGACACCAGCTTGAACGCCCCATGAAATGGTCTTGGGATCGAAGTCGTCGTTGCCAGCCACTTCTTGTTGCATGTTTTGGTCGGGTTGTCCCTCAATGCTGACCTTATAGTCGGCCACGGTTCTTGACTTCAGGGTAAAGTTGGCTGTGGGACCTACTTGGGCACGCAGGGTGACAACGTCAAGGTCAATAACATTGAATCCAATCATGATAGGCACTTGGAGGTTCATTGAGTTTAACGTAAGGTTGGCTTCAGCACCTGTGGGTAGGTTGAAAAGGTTTTCGTTAATATCGGTACCTGTTACGTTTACATCAAAGATATTAGAGGTCTTGAAATAGAGTACCTCGGGTTGCACATAGATGCGGCCAACAGTGACGCGACCGAATAGGCCGGCTGTGAAGTGGTTTGAGAATCCAGCCTTGATGTCGGCTTTGTCGTATGACAATTTAGCAGTCTGGAAACCGACTTTGGGTCCGATGGAGAGGTCGATGCCTCCGCCAGCAAATGCAGCACTACCCAGCATCAAGAAGGCTGCAATCAGTAAAAATGTCTTCTTCATTTTGATTTGTTTTAGTGAATGATATAGAATGATTTGGCGACAAAAATAAGAATCATTTTCGGATTTTGAGGAAATGTCGACAAAATAAATTATCTTTGTAGGTCTAAAACTTGTTATTATGAGAAAAACATTGTTGATTATCAGTATGGTAACGGCTATGGCCATGTGCGCCAATGCTCAGATAGGAGATGCCAGGTATGGCATCAAATTGGGGCCTACTTTTGACTGGGCCAGTTCGGGTTCTACAGCGGCCACAAGCGATGGTTTCAGGTTGGGGGGCAGCTTGGGTTTGGTATACGACTATTATTTTACTAGTAATGTCGCGGTTTCATCCGGCGCGAGTTTCAATTTCCTTAGGATGAAGTACACCTTCACGGATCAACGTCGTGTTGAGGATTTTTTGGAAGAGGCAAATATACTTGTTTCGCGTCGCGTTAATTCAGTCAACATTGAAATTCCGCTGAAAGCCAAGTTTAGGTTAGATGTGGCCGAATCTTTCAAAGCGTATGCTGAAGCAGGAGTGGGCCTGAGTTTTAATTGCAAGGACTATGGCAAGGATTGTTATAGCTTTTATTGGGTGACATCCGAGGGTGAGGGTTATGTTGATTGCACGAACCAATATCGTCCGCTTCAGTTTTCCATGATTTTTGGTTTAGGAGTCGAGTATGAAATCAACCGCGATTTCTCGGCTTTTGCACAATTGACTTTCGATCATGCTTTCTCCAATGCTTTTGTTAGTGTGTTGGAGAAGCAGACGGGCAGCATCCTGCGTAACAATTATGTTGGTGTTGAAATCGGCATCTTGCATTAAGTGATGCGTCTCTACTCATAAGGAAAAAGAAGAAAGCCTGGCGGAATCCGTCAGGCTTTCTTTGTTTGTCACAATTAGTTTATTATTTCTGAGCTTCTTTCACAAGCTGGATGAGCACGCGGCGGTCGTATTCCGTCGGGTCAAGAATCTTCACACCACCGATGGGCTCGATGATGATTTGATCCTCGGGGATACCCAGTTCAAGGAGCTCGATCTTAATCTTGTTGCAGCGGTTTTCAGACAGGGTCTGGTTGTAAGACGGTGTAGCAGTGGCGCTGTCGCAAGAACCCGTCAGACGCAGCTTGTAACCATTCTCCTTAGCCACGTTGGCGATTTCTCTCAGGTTGACGATGTCTCTTCTTGACATCAGCTGGTAGGAGTCGCGATTGAAGAAGATGGAGAAAGGATAGCTGAGGATGTCTTCAGTCTGCATGTTGACGAACTTCGCAATGGTGTCGTGAACAAGGACGGTGTCGGGGAAGCAAGGAAGAAGTTCCTTGATGGAATCCAATTCAGCGCAGCAGTCCTTAGGAAGATCATACTCTCTGCTGAAGAAATAAGTCACGCCCAGTGAAGCGGTGTACAAATTGTCGAAACGCTTGGGTCTAGTGCCAAAGGCTTCAGTGAACTCATAGGTCCAAGAGTCGAGAGTCCATCTTTGGAAAGTCCAGTTGAGGTCGAGGTTGATGTCGAAATGGTCACTGATGCGGAAGTTGTTGGCCAAGCCAGCGCCAAGAGCAAGCTCGAAATTGTAGCCAGTCTTTGCGCTTACATTATTCTCATCGTTCGACTTGTAACCGTCGATGAGGGATTTGATGGCAAAGAAGTCCTTTGACACAAAAGCACTTCCTCCGCTGATATAAAGCACAGGTGTCCAAATTCTGTCGGGGTTATAGTAACCTTGGAAGAAGTCGATGGGACTTACCATGAAATCAGCTCTTAAATTATGGTAACGCATTGAGGTGGCATAAACGGCATTGTCGCCAGTGCCTTCGATCAATTCAGGGGTATCGCCGTAAAGGAATTGGAGGTGCTCAAAGTTTTGGAGACCACGAATATAGCTATGGATTCGCGTGTTGTTGTAAACAACTCTCACGCCAGTGCAGTGGTTGAGCCACTTGCCACCGCTCACATTGAAGCCAAATGTGGGTTTTCCCCATTCGACTTTTGTGTAGCTATTTTCGAAAGCCAAGTTCTCAGGCGTCCTCATGCTGCCTTGGTACCAATTGCCCGTAGCACTTGCCGAGATGAACCAGTTCTTTCCAAATTTGGTCGTCAGATAACGAACCGAATCCACATGACCTGCAGCCATTACTGAACTGGAAACTGCAAGTAATGCAACCAATGTGATAAATACTTTTTTCATCGCTCTAAATGTGATATTTTGTTATTACTAATTATTCAAATCAAGCGGCAAAAATAGACATTTTTTTTATATAAAGAATAGAAAATCGAAAAAATGGCTGTTTTTTTCTTGAAACATAGCAAATTATTTTGAAGCAAGTCTCTCAAGAGTATTCTCTACTAGTTTTTTTACATAGGGATGATAGTCTATTGAAAATTTTTCTGTCACACGATTGGCAACGACTACACAGATGGTTAGACAGTTGTGCCCCATCATCTTACCTAAGCCGTAAAGAGCCGACGATTCCATCTCGAAATTGCAAACGCGCCATCCTTGGAAATTGAAAGCTTCAATCTTGCGATTGTTCTCGGGATAGCTGAGGTGCATCCTCAAAGTGCGACCTTGAGGCCCGTAGAATCCTGGAGCAGTGGCTGTCAGGCCTTGGTAATAGCCTTGCGCCAGACGGTCGAACAATTCCTTTGATCCTTCCACGGCATAAGGGAGAGGAAGGTCTTTAGGATAGTCCATCTGCTCGATGAAAGCGTCGCGCAGGGCGATTTCATTCACTTCTTTGTGCTTCTCGTAGAAATACAATAAACCGTCCAAGCCGATGGCATAGCGGGTGGCTACATAGCTGTCGTCTACTTCGATGTCGGGCTGCAAAGCACCGCAGGTGCCAAGGCGTATGAGGTTTAAGGTACGATGCTCTTCCTTAGGCATCCTTGTCTTCAAATCGATGTTGGCCAAGGCATCGAGTTCGTTCATCACGATATCGAGGTTGTCGGTACCCATGCCAGTGCTGAGCACGGTGATGCGCTTGCCGTGGAAATATCCTGTGCGGGTGACCAGTTCGCGGTTCTGGCGTTCCACCTCGATCTTGTCGAAGAACGAGGCAATCATGACGACGCGACCAGGATCGCCAACCAAAATGACATCATCGGCCAATTGGTCGGGATGCAGATTCAAGTGATATATTGCACCCTCATTGTTGAGGACAAGTTGTGATGCGGGAATGGGTTGATTCATATCTTTTTCATTTTGATGCTGCAAAGATACGAAATAATTTGAAATGTCGTTTTTTTCATGACGGCAGCCAAAAATGGCTTATCTTTGCACAAATTCGGAAGGTGATGAAAGAAATAATCATTAAGAACATCTCTATTGGTGACGAGTTGTTGATCGGTCAAGTGATTAATACGAATGCGGCTTGGCTTGGCGAACATTTGTCCGAATCGGGCTTTCAGTTGGATTCTTCATTGACTATCGGCGATTCCGAGAAAGCCATCCTCGATGCCTTCAATGCCTGTATGGATGCTGATCTCGTTTTAGTTACTGGCGGGTTGGGTCCTACGGCTGACGACATCACCAAACCGACTGTTTGTAAGTTTTTTGATACAGAGTTGGAGTTCTTTCAGGAAGCATACGACAATGTGGTCGCCCTATTTAAACGTCGAGGCTTCCAGATGAGCGAGCGTAATCGCGGCCAAGCGATGTTGCCCAAGGCATGTGAATACATCCCTAATACCTACGGCACTGCACCTTGCATGTGGCTCGAGAAGAATGGCGTGGCATTTGCGTTTATGCCAGGCGTCCCTTTCGAGATGAAAGGCATCTTCACTGATGAGTTGCTGCCACGCATCAAACAGCGCTTTCATGCCGTACCCTACGAAAAGCGCGTCATCATGACCACTGGTATAGGTGAGTCGTTTTTGGCCGACAGGATTAAGGACTGGGAGGACGCATTGCCCGGCTTTCTTTCTTTGGCCTATCTTCCACAACATGGTATGGTGCGCCTACGTTTGAGTGGCAGGCATGAGGATACCCAACTGCTACACGCGACGTTGGACGATCAAATAGATAAGCTTACACGCTTGATTCCCAAGTATATCTTTGCCATGCAGGACCAGCCCATCGAACGCACGGTGTTCGACCTATTAATTAATAAAGAGAAGACTTTTGCACTGGCTGAGAGTTGCACGGGCGGTAACATTGCCCATGTCATCACCCTGATTCCAGGTAGTTCAAAGGTGTTCAAAGGGGCAGCGGTCACTTATGCTAACGCGACAAAGACAAAAGTGCTTGGTGTGCCTTCCGAAATGATAGAGAAGCAAGGAGTGGTGAGTCAGGATGTGGTCGAAAGCATGGCCAAGGGAGTTCGCAACCTGATGGATGCCGATTATGGTGTGGCTACGACAGGCATTGCCGGACCGAGTGGTGGTACAGACGAGAATCCCATCGGCACTGTGTGGATCGGCGTGGCTTCGGCCTCGAATGTCGTCTCCAAGTGCTTCAATTTCGGTAAGGACCGCGAGAATGTCATTAATCGGGCTACGATAGCTGCTTATGAAATGCTTAGACAAGAGTTAATTGGATGAAAATGAAAAATATAACTAAAGCTTTAACCTTGTTTGTTATCTTTCTTGTCATGGCTTCTTGTCAAGAACAAGAGGCTGCCTACAAGTCGAAATTGAACATTAATCCGGAGTTATTCGACCTTGAGTTCGACAGGTACGAAGAAGTGCTTTTCAACCTTGACACAGCCCGTTTCCAAGAGGAACTAATGAAGATACAGAACCGATACCGTGTGTTTCTCAGCGGCGACCTCAACAACCCAGAAGCGGTGCAATACTTGAAAGATTTTGCTGCTGATCCATTCAGCATCCTCCTGTATAACAAGGTGAAAGCAACTTTTCCCGACCTCAAACAAATTGAGCCTGTAGTGGAAGATGTGTTTGCACATTTCCATTATTATTATCCGGACATTGAGCTACCCCAAAAGGCTTTTACTTGCATAACGGGTGTTCATCCCGATGAGCCGCCCGTTCAAATCATTGACAATCAGTTGGTGATATCATTGGACTGGTATCTCGACGACGAAGAGGTTTACGACCAAATAGGGATGCCAAGATACATGTCGTTGCGTAGAAATAAGTTGACCTTGGCAAAGGAAGTGGCAGAACAACTCTATATGTATTACTTGTACGAATGGCGCAAGCAAGGTCAGGTGATAGGAGAGATGGTATTTTATGGCCGACGCAATTTCTTCATCGAGGCAATGTGCCCTGAACTTCCCGATAGTGTTTTGCTCGGCTATTCATCTGACCAATGGCGATGGGCTGTGGATAATGAAGGACAGGTATGGGCCGACATTGTGGGCAACCGTCGGCTTTACGAAGCAGGTTTGGATACCTATATGATGTTCTTTGGCGACGGGCCATTCACACAGGCATATAGCAATGACGCACCTTCACGTTTGGGTGAGTTTTTCGGCTTAAACATTATACGATCTTATTTCTCGAATAATGAGATTTCACTCCAAGACCTGATGCAGCGTAAAGATTTTCAGATTGTTTTCCAGGATTCGGGTTATAAACCGAAGAAATAGTTTAGAGTTGAGCGTTTAGCGTTTAGAGTATGGGCAGACCTATGTGTCTGCCTGTTTTTTTTATATTATTGATTATCAAAAATATATCCGACAGCAAACGACAGCAAACGACTACAGTCGACTACAAACGTTTGTTCAACGGCTTTTTCTTGACAAGGATTGCATCTTTGCAGCATGAAACTTAAAATCAAAGAATCATGTTAGTAAAGACATTTGGATGTGCCCTTTTCGGCATCGAAGCAATTCAGGTAACCATTGAGGTGAACATTGACAGAGGTATTAACTTCTATCTGGTCGGCTTGCCCGACAACGCGGTCAAGGAGAGCCAACAACGGATTGAGGCCGCTATCATTAATTTAGGTTATTATTATCCCCACAAGAAAATCGTCATCAATATGGCGCCCGCTGACATCCGCAAGGAAGGTTCGGCTTATGACTTGCCCATTGCCATCGGAATCATGGCGGCTTCGGAACAGGTCAGCACCGACCTTTTGGAACAGTTCGTTATCATGGGCGAGCTCTCGCTTGACGGCACGCTCAAACCTATCAAAGGGGCTTTGCCCATCGCCATCAAAGCAAAGCAAGACGGTTTCCGAGGACTCATCGTACCAAAAGCCAACGCACGCGAGGCTGCTGTTGTGGGAGGTTTGGAGGTTTATGGTGTGGAAACCATTCATGATGTTGTGTCAATCTTGAATGGAGAACTCCTCAACCAGCCTGTGACTGTCGACATGGTGGAATCGTGGCAGGACGTCAGTTTCGAGTTCGACTTCAGTGATGTCAAAGGACAAGAGAACATCAAGCGTGCCTTGGAGATTGCGGCGGCAGGCGGGCACAATGTTATTCTCATCGGCCCTCCAGGCAGCGGTAAGACGATGTTGGCCAAGCGCATGCCCACTATCTTGCCGCCTTTGACGATGGCCGAGGCCTTGGAAACCACCAAAATCCATTCCGTTGCAGGGCTGATAGGTCGCAATGCTGCCTTGGTCAGGACACGCCCCTTCCGCAGCCCGCATCATACCATCAGCGATGCGGGCTTGGTAGGTGGTGGCACCTATCCGCAGCCTGGTGAAATCTCACTTGCACATAATGGTGTGCTCTTTCTAGACGAACTCCCAGAGTTTAAACGCACTGTCTTAGAAGTAATGAGACAGCCAATGGAGGACAGGATCGTGACGATTTCAAGGGCCAAGATGACCGTGGATTTCCCTGCCAGTTTCATGTTGGTGGCGGCTATGAATCCTTGTCCATGCGGCTATTACAACCATCCCGACAAGGAATGCACCTGCAAGCCAGGCATGGTACAGCAGTATCTCAATCGCATCAGTGGCCCTTTGATGGACCGTATCGACTTGCACGTCGAAGTCGTGCCCGTAGCCTATAAAGACTTGTCTGACAAGCAAAGAGGTGAATCAAGCGCGGCAGTGCGCGAGCGCGTTGTCAAGGCTAGGAAGATTCAGGAAGAACGCTACGCCCAATATCCGGCTATTCATGCCAATGCACAGATGACTTCGCAACTCATCCAAAAATACTGTGAGTTGGATGAGGATTGCCGCACCATCCTCAAAAATGCCATGAATCGTCTAGGACTCTCTGCCCGTGCATACGATAGGATTCTCAAGGTCTCCCGCACTATTGCCGATTTAGATAGCAGTGAGAACATCCAAACCGGACATTTGGCCGAGGCTATTAATTATAGGAGTCTGGATCGGGATAACTGGGGAAGTTAGGAGTGTTTTAATAATCAGGTTTTGTCAGTTCGAAAAGTTGTTGTACCTTTGCAGCCCGAATCAAAAGCCTGATTTGTAGTTGCAAATAATTGAAAATCAGATAAAATAATGAGTTTAAACATTTCAAAATTGAGAAACATCGGTATCGCTGCGCATATCGATGCTGGTAAGACTACGGTTTC
>CADBGN010000037.1 GCA_902794155.1 uncultured Bacteroidia bacterium | reverse complement strand
GAAGATGAGGGCAATGTTCTTGCCCGTCAGTTTGGGTTGTTCGGTGCCTGCATACTTGGCGGCCTTGAGGTCGGCAGCAAGTTTCAGTAAGAACTTAATCTCTTCCGGAGTGAAGTCCAACAACTTCAGGAAGTTTCTGTTTCTGAGGTTAAAAGCCATGTTGTCTTTGATTTAAGATTTAATATTTAAAGATTTAAAATTCAAGAATTTGCAGCTGGCTTCTGGCTCTTGGCTTCTGGCAGCTTCAACCGACGGCTTCATTGCGGACTTGATCCGCAATCTCCGCAACATTGGTAGCTGCCAGTAGCCAGAAGCTAATGGCCAGTAGCCAAAATCGCTGCAAAATTAGTCTTTTTTCCTTTACCTTTCAATTAATTAAACAACTATCTTTGCGCCATGATTATCCTCGACAATGTAGTCGTCACCGACGAATTCCTGAATGCCCAGTTTTGTTGCTGCCTGCCCCGCTGCAAAGGCTGGTGCTGTGTGGCCGGCGATGCTGGCGCACCTCTCGAAGCCTCTGAAATAGAGCAGATTGAAGACAACCTTGAAGCCATTAAGCCGTATATGCGCCCCGAAGGCATCAAAGTTATAGAAGACAACGATGTCTATGATTACGACGAGACGGGCGAACTCGTCACGCCCTTGGTGAACGGCGAGGAATGTGCTTTCGTCTATTTCCACGAGAACGGAACCGCCCTTTGCGCCATCGAAAAAGCCTACTTGGAAGGCAAATGCGACTTCTGGAAACCCATTTCATGCCATCTCTACCCCATTCGCTTAGTCGAGAAAGACGGTTTCACGCACATCCTCTACCACGAATGGAGCGTGTGCGTGCCTGCCAAACGCAAGGGAGAGCATGAGGGCATCCCGTTGTGGAAGTTCCTCAAAGGACCGATGGTACGGAAGTTTGGGGAGGATTGGTATAATCGGCTGGAGAAACTGATTCAGAAGTAAGTCACTAGTGCGTCCAAAGATTCCCCTGCGGGGAATGGAGTACCTTGTTTGTATAATCATAATGCGGTGGCCAGTAGGATTCCATGTTGTTATGGATTTCGCAGGCCACCGCTTTATTAGATTATGGCATACTCCATTCCCGCGCAGCGGGAAGCCTTTCCTTAGAACTGGAAATAAATGAACGCCTGCAAGTCAGCGGTGATGAACTGGTAGATGACGAACACCACGACGACACACACTAAAACCATTACGGCAGTGGGCATCTTGGCAAACCAAATGCGATAGCGGCGCTTAAAGTTTTCGGGCAACCAGTGGATAATCATACCTATCACAATGAGGATGAACACGTTGCGGTAGTGCCAAATGATGTCGGGGACCTTGCTCCAATCCCAATGGCTGCCCATCTGGTTGACCATGTTTTTGGCTGTGTTCCAGGCGGTTTCGTTGGCCACGGCAGGATCGAGGTTGGAGCCGCTTCGGAAGAAGAGTCGGGTAAAGGTGATAAAAGTGAAGGTCTGGAAGACCGCCCAAGCGTCTTGTAACCACTGCCAGGCTTTCTTGCCGCCGAACATGTTATAGAGCATCCTGATGACATTGCCTGCCAACACGATCATGCACCATATAAAGAGCACGTTAAACACGGGTTGCGGCACGTATACGCATAACACGCGTAGCAAAAAGCAGGTTGCCATTATAAATAAGGTGCGGCCATATATGCTCCAGTCTTTCCAGAAGTGGTAGAAAATCATGCCGATGCCGTTCAGTCCACCCCAAATCATGAAATTCCATGAGGCACCGTGCCAGAGACCGCCCAGCAACATGGTGTCCATTCGGTTGATTTCGGTAGTGATTTTCTTGCGTTTATCGGGCTTGAAAATGGCCACTAAGGTGAGGATGAGCGCCAACACGCCTACACCCAGTCCGACCCACCAGCTGCCTGATAGGAAGACGGCGATGGCGGCAATCATGATGATGATGCAGAAAGTGCCGAAGGTGGCATTGCGGTTGCCGCCCAAGGGGATGTAGAGATAATCCTGCAGCCAACGCGAAAGTGAGATGTGCCAGCGTTTCCAGAACTCACCCGGATTCTTGGCTTTATATGGTGAGTTGAAGTTCTTGGGCAGGTAGAAGCCCATCAGCATGGCCACGCCAATGGCGATGTCGGTATAGCCTGAGAAGTCGGCATAGACCTGTAAAGAATAGCCGAACAAGGCCATCAGGTTCTCGAAGCCAGTATACAGCAAGGGTTGGTCGAAGACGCGGTCGATGAAGTTGACGGCGATATAGTCGCTCAGCACGATTTTCTTCACTAAGCCATTCATAATCCAGAACACAGCAATGCCGAATTGTTTGCGGCTGAGGAAGTATTTCTTGTGCAGTTGTGGGATGAACTCGTTGGCCCTCACGATGGGACCTGCCACCAGCTGTGGGAAGAAGCTGACGTAGAAGCCGAAGTCGAAGATGTTGCGGACGGGCTTGATACGCTTGCGGTAAACATCCATGATGTAGCTGATGGCTTGGAAGGTATAGAACGAGATACCCACAGGCAGCACGATTACGTCGACGCTAAAGCGGTTATCGCCCGTAATTTGGTTGCCCACCCACGAGAAGACGTCGAAAACGCGAAACTCAAGCCCTGTCAGGTTATTGACGACATCGGTGATGAAATAGGCGTATTTGAAATAAAAAAGGATGGACAGGTTGACGATGACGCTGAGCCCAAGGATGGCGTTGCGGCTGCCGTCTTTCTTTCGCGAGTTAAGCCAACGTCCTGCGAAATAGTTGTATAAAGTGATAAAGACTAGGATGAGGACGAAGAGTCCGCTAGTCTTGAAATAGAAGAACAAGCTGACGAAAAACAGGAAAAGATTGCGCAGCAAGCATTTGTTTTTCACCAGACAGAACACAGCAAACACCAAAGCGAAGAACGCCCAAAAATAGAATTGGGTGAACAACAGAGGATGGGCCTTGTCGAACGAGAACAGGTTGCTCAGGAAATCCAATGCTATGTCGGTGAAGCTCGTCGTCATGTCACGGTTGTTTTGCTGTGGCTTTAACGTGTTCGATATACCGGCTGATCAAGGCATTGTAAAGCAGGTCGCCGATGAGTTTGTAGCCGTCGTTGGTGAAGTGGACCTTGTCTTTTTGCGCCAATCCAGCATTCTCCCAATTCCGCATGGAATACAACCCGCCCATCACGTCGAATTGGTCCCACACGGCAGCATTATGTTTCTTTCCCAACTCCAAAAATGCTTTTTCGACTAAGAAACCGTTGGTGTTCACTTCATAATGGCCTCTCTTTTTCCTAACTCTCACATATTTATAGCTGTCGTTGTTGGTCACGAAGAGCAAGGCACAGTCGGGATTGACTCGCTTGATGATGCGGATGAGTCCGTCGTAGTTTCTTTTGAAGTTTTCGACGTCGAAGTCCGTCCCTGCCGCGTCGTTGATGCCGATGCCGAAAATGACGAGGTCGGGGCGAATGAGATTGAGATCACGCTCAAAATCGTCGCAACGCAGGTAGGAAGGCACGGCAGCTCCGTTAACGCCCACGCCGTGTACGCTGATGCCCGGCATACCGTTTTCCAACAACACGCCCGTGAGGGTAAATTCTCCAGGCATGGCTTCAAAGAAAATATTGATGGAGTCGGTGAGTGCGGGTAACTGGAAGGTGTAGGTGTCCTGGTTGTCGTCATGTATGCCTTTGAGGGTCGTGCCTTTGTAGCCAAGTACAGGAGTCACGTTTTCAGTCTCCGAGTAGCCAATGAGAGTCACTTTGTTGAATTCAAACTTCGGGCTGGTTGCGGTGAATCGGCGCTCACGGCTGACGATGCTCACCGAGGCGTTGGCATCGTTGGTGGTGATGGCCGAACCAGCCAGTCCCATGCGTTTGTCGGTGTCTTTGCGCACGGCGTTGCGGCAGTAAGCCCAACCGCCAGTATAACTCACGCGGTAGTGCGAAGGGTTGTTGGTGCCGCCTGCAGCAAAGGGAAAGACGAAGTATTGTCCGCCAATCAGGTCGGGAGCGATGCTGAGCAGGTCGTTGCGGAACTGTTGGGTGAAAACGCCGGCTTGCACATGAGAGCCGCCGATGTGCATGATGCTGACATTGCCTTGGCCGAGGAAGATTGTCGAGTCCATTTTTGAGAAGAAACGTTCCATGGCGAGGCTGTCGCCAGGATAGAGCAGTTGATTGCGGTCAAAGTTGGCGAACTCCAAATCGTCGACAGGCTTCAGCAACGATTGGATTTGGGCAAAAGTAGGCAAGGAAGCCAACAACAATCCTATGACAATCAGTATTTTTTTCATCTCCTCTTAATGCCATAGGGGTTATAACTCGGCAATTTGATGCGCCCCGCCGTTCGGATGGAGTCTTCTTTTTGGTCGAGGTTGACAAACTCAATGACTTTCTCGCTTGGCACGTGTTGGCGCAACTTGTAGAAGTCATAATAAGTGGTGAACGAACGGGCGAGGTCGGAGCCAATTTCCTGTGCACCGGTGAAGGTGAAGTGGATGTAGTCGGGGCCAGCCAAGGCGGGTTTGTGTCTCACCCATTGGGCCATTGAGCCTTCGCCGCCCATCACATGGAACATGTCCCAATAAGCCACTTTATTGCGTAAGGCCATGGCACGGAGTGAGTCGTTAAGCTCGGGCAGACCGTGCCAGGTACCCATCTTGCCACCGTAGCTGCGACCCATGTCGGCAGGACCGATGAAGAGCAGAGTGGCTTTCGGCGCCACGCGTTTCATATAGTTGATTTGATTTTCCAGTTCAGCCATGTAAGGCGTGATGCTCTTCGATGTGGTGATGCCTGGCATGCGGTTGCCACCAAACTGGAGGATGATTAGCTTGGTGTTCAAAAGCTTGAACGACTGACGGGCAATGGATTCATTCATTCGTGTGAAGATGGTGCCAGAGCAACCGCGCAAGGCAACGTTGTCGATGGCCACACCAGGGTCGCCGTCAAGCAGGATGCCGTAGATTTCGGCATTGCCCTTGAAGCTGATGGTGCCTCTTTGGATGTCTTCGGGTAGGATCCAAGTGATGAGTGAAACGCTGTCGTTGGCAGGCAGAACCTTGGGCTCGGTGACGATGTTGCCGCATTTTAGCGTAGCAGTGAAGTTTTGGCTATTTCTACCCAACAGCACCGAGACAGTTGAAATCTCCTTGACATTGTCTAAAGCTTGTGAATGGTTGGTCCTGCTGAATGTCATGGAGCCACCGCCAATGACTTGGCTGAATTGTGCCATCACGCCATAACGGTTGTGGTTGGCGCGTTGGTTGGATGCGTCGCCATAAACAGCGTAACGGTTAAGTCCCGAGGCTTGCTGTGACACTGAGATGGTGGCCACAGGTTGAACGGCGGGAATCATGTTGGGGCCCGAGCCGCCAAATAGTTCTTGAAGTTTCTGGCGTAGCACCGACGAGATACGGTCCATCTCGATTTGCGAGTCGCCATAGTACATCACACGATAGGTCTTGCCTAGCTCTTGGGCTTCTTCAAATTGGCTGAACAACGGGTCAAAATAGGTGTAGTCGTCGTTGGGCAGATAGATACGGTTGGGATTCTCTTTGAGGTATTGGCGGAAGAAACGCATGCTGTCCAAGAGGTTGTCGGAGCAACTCATCTCGAAGCTCTTCGTCACCTTGTTTAAGACGGCGTCGACGTCGACTTCATCTTCTTTGGGTTTGCTGTCTTCGGCCAACGACGGGAAGCGCAGCGTGTAGTCGCCAATGGTGATGCCCTCGGCGGGGAAGAAGAACCAGCCCGCGCCTAAAATGAGTATTATCGTTAAGATAAATGCTAGTGTTCGAATCGATTTCATTTCTTGATGATCAATGTTTGGCCTTCGCGAATTTTGTCGCTTTTCAGTTTGTTCCATTTTTTCAAGTCGGAGACTTTGACATGGTATTTCGAAGCGATTTTGGTCAGCGTGTCGCCTTTTTTGATTTTGTATTTCTGGGTTTTCTGAGTGTTACTGGTCCCCGAGCCTGTCGAAGGGCCAGCTTTTTTACTGTCTTTTTTTGCTACATTGTTTGTGGATGGTCCTTCGACAAGTTCAGGAGCCTGTTTTTGGACAGACTCAGCCACCTTGGCAGGCTTTTGAGCTGGTGTCGTCGGAAGCTTCTTGACTTCAGGTTCGGGCATCGCGACGAACTTAAGTTGACCCTCATTGCCCAAGTAGACACAGGCAATGAAATCACCGATCACTTGGGTGTTGGGCAAGAGGTTGCGGTCGCGGAAGTCCCACAATTGAGGCGAGCTACCGTGGCGAGTCAAGACATGTTGCAAGGCGATGGGACTGTTGGTGTAGGCCAAGATGCTGTACCACCAGTCGCCATATTGTTGGTAAAGCTCGTTCAAGCAATCCAAGGCGGCGCGGGTAGAGGCTTCCACGTTGAGTCGCTCGTCTTGATTGTCGTCGATGGTGAGGCCGTAATGCAAAGCCGTCAAGGTGGGCAGCTGCCAAACGCCGCATCGGTCGCCTTGACAATAGTTGCGTCGCATCCCGCTGAGGGCCAAGGGCAAATACTTCAGCTCCAACGGCATGCTGCGATGCATCAAGGCGGTGTCGATCATGGCGGAATAGGTCACGAAATTGTCGGAAAGTGACTTGTTGGCAAAGAGGTCGATTGTCCTTTCCAGACCGTCGTGATAGGGCAGGGGAATGGTTTTTTCCCATTTTTTCAGCCCTTCGATGACCTTGTCGCTGTCCGACGACACGCAACAATTGTTCACCGCGAGGCAGAAAATGCTAGTCCATATTATGAATAAAACCTTGAATTTCATATAGTTATTCAACACTTTTGCCCCGTAGGACCCCATTTGAAGACCTTAAGGCATAGAAGCGGCAAAAATACGGAAATTGTTTGGATTGGACACGTGTTTTTTTGCTACTTTTGCACGCTCAAAACGAAACAGGATGCCACAGATTGACAGAACACGGGAATTGGAGACATTGAAAATCAGCCGTCTGTTGTGGATGTACGCTTTGCCCAGCATCGTCAGCCACATCATCGCCTCGATTTACAACATCGTCGACCGTGTCTTTTTGGGACAATATGTGGGCGCGCTTGCCATCGCGGGCTTGGCTATCACCATGCCCATCATGAATATCATCCACGCTTTCGGTTCGCTCGTGGGTGCAGGTTCGGCTGCGCGCATGTCCATCATCCTTGGCAAGAAGGATTACAAATGGGCTGAGGACATCTTGGGCAATAGTCTTTTGCTCACTTTCTTCTTCGGCTTTCTCTTCGTCACGGGTGGCTATCTCTTCATGGACCGCATCTTGACGGCTTTCGGTGCTTCTGACGACACCATCGCATACGCCCGCGAGTACATGAATATCGTGTTGCCCGGCATGTTTATGACCACGCTGTCGTTCAACCTCACCGGCCTGATGCGCGCCACAGGCTACCCGAAGAAATCGATGTGGATCATGGCTGGCGGTGCGGTCGTCAACATCTTCTTGGATGCGCTGTTCATCTATGTCTTGGACTGGGGTATCGCCGGCGCTGCCTGGGCCACCACCATCTCGATGACGGGCACGGGCATCCTCGCGGTTTGGCACTTTCTGCAAAAGAGTTCCTTCATCCGTTTCCGTCGACATGCCTGGAAGCCCAAACTCTATATTTTCCGCAACATTTTGCTGATAGGCATGAGTCCTTTTTCAATGAACCTCGCGGCATCGGCAGTGGTGGCCTTGCTTAACAACCAACTCATCCGTTATGGCGGCGACTTGGCTGTGGGAGCCTACGGTTTGGTCAACACTTTCGCCAGTCTTAGCGTAATGCTCATCTTGGGCTTGTGTCAAGGCATGCAGCCTATTGCGGGCTACAACTATGGCGCAGGTCATCCTGACCGGTTGAAGTCGGTTTATACTTTGACGTTAAAGATCAACGTGTTGATTGGCTTTGTCGGGGCTGTGCTCGCCTTGACGATTCCCCATGCCATGTTGCGCCTCTTCACTAAGGAGGAGGACCTTATGCAGATTGGCATCCCTGCGATGCGGTTCATCATGGTGATGTTCCCCTTGGTGGGCTTCACCATCACCAACTCCAACTTCTTCCAAAGCATCGACAAGCCTTGGATTGCCATCGTCACTAGCCTCTCGCGCCAGGTGTTGTTCCTCGCCCCGATGATTTACCTCATTCCGCCCATTTTCATCAATGCAGGCGGTGCGGGTCTCACGGGCGTGTGGGCCTCAATGACCATCTCCGACGTGTTGGGTGCGGCTTTGGCTTTCGCCTTGATGCTTACCCAGCGCCATGTTTTCAGGACTGTCGAACAACCCAGGCCTAAAAGGATTAAGGCCAAAGGTCCGAAAACGAATTGAGCATGGATCTCTCCAACGCAAAAACGGCACCCGAAGGTACCCACATCGTGGACTCCTGTCTCGTCACGAGCAAGCAGGCCATGCGTGACTATCTGAGTCAGTTGCGTGAGGCCGTCTCCCCAGAGATGGCAGTCTGCCAGCGCGACATCGAGTCGCAGGTGCATGAGTGGCGGGCGCACAACTTTTTCTATAAACTTCACGTGTTTCGCAGTCGCACCCGCGACGTCGACCTCGAACTGAAACAAAAATGGTATCGTGAGCTGTTTTGCCGTGTGGTGAGTTTCTTTTATTTTTGGGATAGGAAATAAAGCGGAAATCCCTATCTTTGCGCCATCAATCTCTATTATTATGAAATGTAAGAATTTACTAGTGACCCTTTTGGTCCTTTTCCCGGCCTTCCTCTTTGCAGGCGAAGGCATGTGGATTCCCATGCTGCTGCAGTACAACGAAAAAGAGATGCAGGAGATGGGCATGAAAATCACTGCTGACGACATTTATTCCATTAACCACAGCAGTCTGAAAGATGCCATCGTGCTCTTTGGCGGCGGATGCACGGGCGAGATCGTCAGTGACCAAGGCCTGCTACTTACTAACCACCACTGCGGCTACGACTACATCCAGAAACACAGCTCCGTGGAGCACGACTACCTTACCAACGGTTTCTGGGCCATGAATCGTGGCGAGGAGCTGCCCTGTCCTGGACTCAGTGTCATCTTCCTCCGCGAGATGCGCGACGTGACAGAGAAAGTGCTCTTCGGTGTTACGAACGATATGAAGGAAGAAGAGCGAGAAGCCATAATCAATGAGAATATGAAGCAACTTATCGCTCAAATCCAAAAGGAAACCAAGTATAAGGTCAGTATCAAGCCCTTCTTCTTGGGTAATGAATACTATATGCTTCTCAATGAGGTTTACACAGACGTGCGTCTCGTGGGCTGCCCGCCGAGCAACATCGGCAAATTCGGCGGCGATACTGACAATTGGGTATGGCCCCGCCATACAGGTGACTTCAGCATCTTCCGCGTCTATGCCGACAAGGATGGTCACCCTGCTGTTTACGATAAGGACAACGTTCCTTACAAGCCTGCCAAACACCTCGACATTTCATTAAAGGGCGCTGAGGAAGGCGACTTTGCCTTCGTGTTCGGTTATCCTGCCCGCACAAACGAATACCTGCCTGCCGTGGCTGTTGACCAAGAGGCCAACCTCATCGACCCCATCACCGTCGACCTGCGTGGTAAGGTGCTCGACATCTACAACAAATACCAGGAACAAGATCCCAAGGTGCGCATCCAATATGCCTCCAAGCATGCCGGTCTCGGCAATGGCTGGAAGAAATGGATGGGTGTGACAGAAGGCATTAACCATTTCCATGGTGTGGAAAAGAAATTTGCCTTTGAAAAGGACTTCCAAGAGTGGGCTTTGGGTGCGCGCAACCGCTACATGTATATTGACCTACTGAAAGACTTCAAGAAAAACTATAGGGATTTGGAGCCTTACCAATTAGCTTACACCTATATGGTAGAGGCAGGTATGCGCATCGAATTGATCACTTTTGCAGGCCGTTTTGCCAAACTCTCTGAGGTGACTAAGGAAACACCACAAGAAGACATCGACCGCATGTTGCACCAGTTGAAAGGCACTGCCGCCAGTTTCTTCAAAGACTATTACGAGCCCATTGACAAAGAAGTGGCTGTTATGGCACTCAACGAGTACCTGAAGGCTCAGCCCGCCGACTTCCGCCCTTCGTTCCTTAACGACATCAAGGATGTGAACCAATTTGTAGACAAACTCTTCGCCAAGTCGATGTTTACCGATCAAGCCAAGGTGGATGAAATCTTGAACGACTTCAAGCCAAGCAAGGCTAAGAAACTGGCTAAAGACCCTGCTTTGCAGGTTTACCAGAACTTGATTGGTTTTTATCGCGACAATGTCTACGAACACATCTCGAGCATCAATAAGGACAACGACCGCTTGCGCCGTATCTACATGAAAGGTCAAATGGAGATGCAAACCGAGAAACGTCTCTTCCCTGATGCCAACTTCACGTTGCGTGTCACCTACGGCAAAATCGAAGGTTTCAAGCCGCAAGACGGCAAGACCTACCGCCACTTCACCACGCTCGAAGGCATCATGCAGAAGGAGAACCCCGATATATACGATTATGTGGTAGAGCCACGCTTGAAGGAGTTGTACAACAAGAAAGACTACGGCCGTTATGCCGACAAGGACGGCACCATGCATGTGGCTTTTACTGCTAGCGTACACACTACAGGTGGCAACTCGGGCAGTCCTATCTTAAACGCCGAAGGCCAGCTCCTCGGCCTCAACTTCGACCGCTGCTGGGAGGGCACGATGAGTGACCTCATCTACGATCCTGACATCTGCCGCAACATCAGCGTTGATATCCGTTACGTGCTTTTCATCATCGACAAGTTTGCCGGTGCAGGGCATTTGATAGATGAGATGACGATAGTAGAATGAATGAAAAAAGGCGGCCTAGCCGCCTTTTTTCATTTGCCTTTTACCGCCACGCGTTTTGTCGACAATCCTTTATCCGTTTGGATTCTTACCAAATAGACACCTGATCCATGAAGACTGAAGTCATATTCAAAGCGGTTGCCCGTTGTTGAGGTTTCGTATAACTTTTCACCCAACATGTTGTAAATACTGATGGCCTCGATGTTCTCGGCCTCGATACAAAGAGTTCCATTAGTCGGATTGGGATAAACAGAGGCCATTTGTTCATAAAATTCCGGTACTTTGCTGCAATCGTCAACGATTGTGGTGAAATAGTCGTGCCACTCTGAGTTTTCGTATGAAGAAACGCAACCACAGGGGACGGTAAGCTTGGAACAGCTGAACCCTGCAAACACATCTTCAAACGTAAACACGGGCGGGACTGTGGCCAAGGAAACGACTTCGGTAAACCCGCTGCAATTGATGAAGGCTGCTCCACCAATACTTTCCATGGCATTTCCAAGCGTTAATGTGCCTGTAAAACCTCTGCAATTGTTGAAGGCATTGGGCTCAATGTTTTTCACGGAATTGGGGATGGTCAGCGAACCGACTAAACTTGAGCAACCATAAAAAGCGGAAGTGCCGATGGAAGTCACGCCACTGCCGATAGTCAAACTGGTAAAACCAGAACACTTATAGAATGCAGCATCCTCGATGCGCGCCAAAGAGTTGCCAATAATCAGTGAACCGGTAAATCCCGAGCATCCATAGAATGCAGCATAATAGATGTACCTCACCGAGTTGGGTAGGGTCAGCGAACCGGTGAACCCCTTGCAACCATAGAAAGCAGCGGGTCCTATGGTGTCGAGGGAGGTGCCGAGGTCCAATGAGGTCAATCCGCTGCAGCCCAAGAAGGCATTTTCGCCAATGGAGACGATTGTATTTGGTATGGTCAAATGACCCGTAAGCCTGCTGCATGATATGAAAGAGTTTTTCCCAATCACAGTTACAGTATAGTCTTTATCATTGTAAGTGATAGTTTCCGGGATGCTTAATTCACCATTTACTTCTGTACCATTGACAGGGCCTATCAGTGTTGCAGAAATGCCGTCAGGATTGATTTGATAATACAAATCTTCGATGATGAAATAATCCTGTGCCTTCAGTGGTGTCATTCCCATGATGCCGAACGCCAAAAGGGATAAAACAACAAATGCTGTTTTTTTGTAGGGTGAGAAAAACTCTTTCATGATGATCTAGTTTTCGTTGAATCTTCCATTGCATGCAATGAAAGAAAAGAATTTAAATGTTACTTTCCGAGAATGCTTCCAAGGCCGCCCAAGATGCTGCCCAAGCCGCCCATGCTACTATTGCCGCTCGACGACATGCCGCCCAAGATCATGCCTAGCATGCTCTCCAGTCCAGCCGCATTGGTACCGCTACTCTTTTGGCCTTTACCCAAAAGGGCGAGCAAACTCGGGGCAATGGAGGCGAGGATGCTGCCTACGGCGTTGGAGCCCACGCCAGTCGACTTGGAGATGCCGCCCAACACGGATGACAGCTTGCCGCCAAAGATATGGCTCAAGATTTTGTTGCCGTCGGTGAGGTCGGCGGTTTTCAGGTTGTTGACGATGTTGCCTGCGTTGCCGGCATGGTAGCCTAAGGCATCGGCCAACGAGGCCGCTCCGGCTTGTGAAGAAGCGTTCTGCTGCATGGCACCCAAAAGATACGGCAAAGCAGCGTTGACGACCGACGACACTTGACGTTGGTCGATTTTGAGGTTTTGGGAGACGGCGTTGATGGCATCGTTGCCCGTCAAAGCGCCCAAGATGTTCGTTAAGTCCATAATCAATCAGTTATTAGTTGATGTTGTTATCAACTGCAAAAATAGCAAAGGAAATCGAAATAATGAAAAAAAAGTGTATTTTTGCCAACGCAAACAAAACCAGACAAAATGAAAAAGATAGCCATTCTCGTCATTCTTGCAGCGATGACGATCGGCGCCACGGCGCAAGACTGCTGCTCAAAGGCAAAGAACG
The DNA here is from genome assembly GCA_902794155.1 of uncultured Bacteroidia bacterium. Lineage (GTDB taxonomy): Bacteria > Bacteroidota > Bacteroidia > Bacteroidales > F082 > Limimorpha. The sequence goes on along the minus strand of CADBGN010000037.1, from coordinate 8,314 downwards.
AATCGAAAAAAGACTGCTGTTCCAAAACAAATGAAACCAAACAATGCAAAAACATGAAAACTTTAGTGACTTACTTCTCGGCCTCGGGTGTGACCCGCAGCGCCGCTAAAGAACTGGCCAGCATCATCGGTGCCGACCTCTTCGAAATCACCCCTGAAAAGCTCTGCACCGATGCCGACCTCAACTGGCGCGACAAGAAATCACGCTCGACCATCGAGATGAACGACAAGACCTCGCGTCCGGCCATCAAAGACGGCGGCAAGGTGAAGAACCTCGCCCAATATGAGGTGGTCTATGTGGGCTTCCCCATCTGGTGGTACACTGCCCCGACCATCATCAACACCTTCCTCGAGGCCAACGACTTTGCGGGTAAGATCATCGTGCCTTTCGCCACCTCGGGTGGTAGCAGCATCGACCAGGCCTGCAAGGACCTCAAGGCTGCCTATCCGAAATACAAGTTCGGTGAAGGCAAGCTCTTGAATCGCATTGACAAGGCCGACGTCGAGAAATGGGCTGCAGCAGTGAAATGATTTGATTTTTTTTTGAATCCTTGTAGGGCTGTCGTATTACGGCAGCCGCTGTGGATTGAACCAGCGGCTGCCACAATGTGACAGCCCTACATGTTTTTATTCCGACAACGGCAAGGCATACCACAACGTGTCCACAGTGCGTCCACCCACAATGCCATACCCCCCCCTCACATTGGTATAGGTCTGGATGGGCTCGGCAAAGAACGTGATGATGTCTTCGCCCTGATCGCAGGTGTTCAGGTAATTGTAGTATTCTTTCGTGAGGTGTTGCAAACTGATGGGCAATTGGAAGAAGTCGGGGTCGTAATCATTCTCGTATAGGGAAATAGGGAAGTGCAACTTGAATTTAAGCTGGTATGAACGGCCATCGAAAAGCACATCGGTAAACACGCCCTCGGGTCGGGTGTCGAGGTCGCTGAAATCAACGATATCATTGTCGGGCATTGCCGATCCGAAGACGGGGTCATCGTAATCAAAACTACAATCAAAGGAGTTTACCGCTACGCCTCCTTCGCCATTTGAAACAAGGACCCTGAAGAAGTCGGTTTGCCCGGGATTGGGGTCGGTGATGTTGAGGGTCAGATTGACATACGCACTGATAAACAACAAGCTGTCCACTACTATTGTATCATTATAGATGTAATTGTAGAAAGAGCTCCATTTTGTCACCTCTGAATTAAGTTGTACATTCAAATCATTGGGGATGGGGCTGGTGGTGGCCTCCACATCATCAAAGCCATTGGCCGAAGCGGTGATTTTGATGACGTCGCCTGCAACGGGACAATAGTCATGGGTGTAAACTTTTTGTACACGGCCCATGTTTGGTTCGTTGGGATTCCAAATATCATAACTGACCACGGTGTCGTAGCTCAACGTCATTTCGCCAAGAGACTCACCGTTCACGTAGAGCATGGCTATCAGGTCGTTGGGAGCTTCTGTGTCGGCTTCGTTGTCGAGGAAGAAGAAACTCTTGCTGATATTGGCCTTGATGGGCTGCCCAGGCTCTATGAGACTGTTGATGACCAACTTCGGGTCGGTCTGTGAGCCGTTGAATTCGATTTCCTTCTCGCAGGAGGAAAGAAATATTGCAGCTGAAATTGTAATCAAGGTTAGAATGATGTTTTTCATTGTTGAATTGGGTTTTTACTATGGCTTATGGCCTATGACCATAGCCGTTTCACTATGGGTTAAAGCGGCCATGGTCATCAGCCATCGGCCATGGTCAGATTTAGAATTTATAACTATAACTCACCGAAGGAATGATAGGGAAGAGACTCGCTTGCATCAGCACTTTCTTCTCTGTATGCGTTGCATCGTCCCATCTGTAATCGGTGTAGACAAGGAAAGGATTGTTGTGGTTGTATGCGTTGTAGACGCTGATATTCCAGGTGCGGACGCCGTATTTCTTCTGTTTGTGGAAGTTCATGCCCACGTCCAAGCGGTGGTAGTTGCCCATGCGGAAGTTGTTGCGTTCCAACGCATTGATGGCTGGTAAATTGCCCCAATCGGAGATTAGGCCTTCGTAAACCTGAGTGCCGAGTGTTCCGCAGTTGCCGCTACTGAAAACCCAAGTACCGCTGAGGTCGAAACGCTCGCTGAATTTGTGTTGCACCGTGATGCTGAGGTCGTGACGGCGGTCGTATTTGGCTGGAAACACCTTGCCTTGGTTGATGACTTGGCCCTCGCGGTCGAACTGTCGTTTGGCATGTGCCCAGGTGTAGCCCACCCAGCCCGTGGTCTTGCCGAAGCTACGCTGCACGAGGAACTCCACACCGTATGACCAGCCTTTGCCCATGCAGACTTTCTGGTCCCAACGCTCTGAGGAGCCGAAGAAAGAGGCTCCGTCTTTGTATTCCAATAGGTTGTCCATCGATTTGTAGTAACCCTCCACAGAAATGTCGAACAAGCGCGGCAACTCATAGAACGCGCCCAACGACACTTGATGGGCATTCATTGGGACGATGTTGGCAGTGACAGGCACCCACAGGTCGGTGGGTAGGCTGAGGCTGCTGTTGGAGAGCAGGTGGACATATTGCGTCATATAAGCATATCCTGCCTTGAGCGAGAGGTTGGAGGCCAGCATTACACTGGTACTGAGGCGGGGCTGCACACTCTGATAGGTCTTGCCCTCCACGGTGAATGTTGAATAATGCACACCTGCATTCACGCGGAAGATGTCGCCGAAGGTCATGTTGTCCTCGGCATAGAGGGCGGTCTCGTGGGCAAATACTTTGGGCGCGCCTGCCGTGGTGTCCATTTCTGTCTGGTTGCCATTGACAATCCTCATGGATTGTACTTCAGGCCTGAACTGATGGTAGGTGTAGTTGCCGCCGAAGCGGATTTCATGGTTGGGCAGGGGCGTATAGTCGAAGTCGATTTTGGCGGTCAGGTCGTTGATGCCCGACTTGTAGGCAAGACTATACTCGTTTTTGAAAGAGACGTCTTGGCCATGATAATGATCCACGATATCCTCCTCCGTGATGCCCATGCCGAGGTCGTGGCGGTACTGTGTGTAGTTGACCGAGGCGTCCATGAAAAGCTGTTGCGACATGACATGGTTCCAACGCAGCGCTGACACTTTGTTGCCCCATTTCCAATCCATGTTGATGTAGTTCTGGTAGGTGACCTCGCCCATGGTATAGTCCCTGTTTTTCACTCCAAAGTAGATGGCGTCGTCGCCCGAGTAGAAACTCAAATAGAGGCGGTCTTTGTCGGAGATCTTCCAGTTGAGTTTGCCGTTGAAATCGTAGAAATAATAGCCGGCCTTCAGCTTGTTGATTTCCTCTAGTTGCGACTTGGCAATCCAAAGGGCGGGCTTCATCAGCAGGTCGCTATAGGTGCGGCGGAAGGAAAGGTTGAACGAGAGCTTGTCTTTCACGACGGGCCCTTCCAGGTTGACTTTCGATGAAATCAAGCCCACGCTGACGTTACCGTGATACTTTTGCATGTCGCCTTCCTTCATGCGGATGTCGACCACCGAAGAGAGTCGTCCACCGAAATGTGCTGGGAAGCTACCTTTATATAAGGTGACGTTCTTCAAGGCATCGGGGTTGAAGACGGAAAAGAAGCCCATTGCATGGTTGACGTTGTAAACAGGCACGCCGTCAAGGAGCAACAGGTTCTCATCGGGACCGCCACCGCGAACGTACATGCCCGCCGAGCCTTCAGAGCCGTTCTGCACGCCTGGCAATAGCTGGATGGCTTTCAGCACGTCGGCTTCGCCAAACAAGGTCGGGATGCTTTTGATTTGCTGCACGGGCAGCTCCACCACGCTCATCTGTGGACTGCGGGCGCTCACGGTGGCACGTGCGCCTTCCACCACCACCTCGTCCAAGGTCGTGTTGGTCTCAAGCATGAAGTTAAGGCTGAGGTTTTCCTTCAAGTCGAGGGAACGGCTTTGTTGGGTGTAACCCACATACGACACTTGCAGCTCTACTTGGCCTTGGTCCAAGGTCAAAGTGTAGAAGCCATAACTATTTGTTGCACAGCCTTTCCCCGAGTTTTTGTCAATGATGGTTGCCCCGATAAGGGTCTCCTTGCTGGCCGCATCCATCACATAGCCGCTGAGGGTGCGCTTTTGGGCAAGGACTGGCATACAGGCCATAAAAAAGCCGATGGCGATCAACCATCGGCTCAAGTAGTGTTGTTTCATTTACTGCGTTATGATGGTTTATTCAACCGCTTTAACGCAAAGTTTCCCTTATTATTGCATAATCCAGTCCGCAGCGGTCTCAATCACGTTGTCGATGCCTTGGGTGGTGCAGGTGGGGTCAAGGATGACGCGCACATCGGGCGGCACACCGTTCTCGTAGTTTTGTCCGTCGATGGCGATGGTACGGCTTGTGCTGAAACGATAGGTCCAGCCGTTGGGCAAGGTGCCGCCGTTGGGCAGGCCCATGCCGCCTCCGGTGTAGTCGCCAAAGAGCTTGATGTTGTCGTAGCCTTGGGTGCAGACCGAGAAGAACGAAGTGGCGCTATACGAACCACGGTCGATGAGCACAGCCACAGGCTTGGTGTAGGCGTTGTTCTTTCCCAAGATGCTGCTGTCGGCGGCATACACCTCTTGATAGTCGGTGAATTCGTCGTGGCCGGGGCCTTTCTTCACCTGGGTCTTGTAAAGCAGTTGTTTGTGGTTGTAGAAGATACTGAGCAGGTTGGCCACGTTGGCAATGGAGCCACCACCGTTTTGGCGCATGTCGATGATCATGCCGTTGCAGTCCTTGTATCGATCCACCAGATACTTCAAGGTCGCTTCATCGACATCGTTCGAGAATGAAGTATAGCGGAGATAGGCCACCTTGCCATCTCGGATGGCATTGTGAGAGAAACTGCCAGTGACGTGGTGATTCACCGTCAGGTAGTTAAGGACGACGACGTCTGTGTTGATGTTTTTCTCAGCATACATCTTGTAGTACACAGAGTCATTTATGGAACGGTCGAAGTCGGAGAACAGGTTGGTGTGGCCGTCGCGCAAGGTGTTGAGCATAGCTGCGCAAACTTGGAACAGCTCTTCATTGCTCATGTCGTCGTTGACCATCGGGCGATACACTTCGCGCACCGAATCCCAGTCGATGCCTTTGATGTCGAAGAAAGAGTAGTTTTGATCCACTTGGTTCCAAAGGTAGTCGAACACGTTGACAGGGTTTGAAGGCTCGTCTTTTTCCATGAGGGCACGCTCGCATGAGGTGAAGGCGAAAACCGATGCCAAAAGGCTAATAATGATGATATGATGTTTCTTCATGGCTATAATCAATTGATTCTGAACATAAAGGAGAGATTAAAGGAATGGATGGCATTGTCGTAGCGATAGGTGCCTTTTTTGCCTGTGGTGAGGTAATCCCAGCGGTAGGTGAGGCCAATGCGGTTGCCGTTAAGCAGGTTGAGGTAAAGCCCCAAGTCCGTATTGACACCCGGGAAGAATTTGCCGAAGGTTTCTTTCCAACCAAACAAAGCCTCTGTGAGCTGTTGGTTGATGGTAGGATTGCCCACGTATGCAAAGTTTGGGCGGTTGGCAAAACCATACAAAGGCAGGTTCAATTTAAAATAGGTGGTCAGCCAAGGGTGGCTCTTGCTTTTGTTGAAGGCAAAATCGTATTGCAACAAGCCTGTTGCGCCAAGGTCTCCGAAAAGGGAAATACAAGAGGATGCATTTTGCAACGACGGTATGCTCTTTATGTCGGCGAAACCATTCAAAGTGGCGCCAGCCCAAAGGTGCAGGCGGTTGCTTTTGTTATCGAACACACGGTAAAGGAACTCCGTTGAGAGATCGTAATCCTGTGCGACGCCAGCTGGGTTTTTCAAAGTGTTGTTGAATGTGCGGAAAGACGGACGTAGATGACATCTGCCCCATTCAATGTTAACGCCCATGTCGACGTTGTTGCCAACTCCGGTGTACTTGAATGGGACGGTGCTGGCATCGTAGCAGTCAACATAATTCGCTCCGACCGAAAGGTCGATCCAAATAGGTGCTTTAGACTGATGAGGGCTGTAGGTCAGCGGCACCATCGGTTTGTCGCTGTTGTTTGAGGGTGTCTGGGCCATGCCTTGGGCGGCCAACAATAATGCACCCACGAAAAGTAAAGATTTGAATTTCATAAAATTAAAACGATTTGAAATTGGGTTTGATTCGTCGGCAAAGATATGATTAATTTGGGTGTGTTTTCCCGCATTGCAAAATGTTTTGTATTTTTGCACCCGCTTTTCAAATCAACAACACTATGGAATCAACGAACAAACACTTTAAGCGTTACACAGTAACTACGGCTTTGCCCTACGCCAATGGCCCCGTCCACATCGGTCACCTTGCCGGCGTCTATATTCCCGCCGACACATACGTTCGCTATCTGCGAATGCGTGGCGAGGACGTCCTGTTTGTCGGTGGTTCCGACGAACACGGCGTCCCGATTACCATCAAAGCCGAAAAGGAAGGTTGCACGCCGCAGGACATCGTGGACCGCTACCACTCCATCATCAAGAAATCGTTTGAGGAGCTGGGCATCAGCTACGACATTTACTCGCGCACCTCTTCGAAGATGCACCGTGCCACGGCTCAGGAGTTCTTCAAGAAACTCTATGATGAAGGAAAGTTCATCGAAAAGGAAACGGAGCAATACTTTGATCCCGAACGTCAGAAATTCCTTTCCGACAGATATATCGTAGGTACCTGCCCGAAATGCGGTGCCGACGGTGCCTACGGCGACCAATGCGAAAAATGCGGCTCTTCTTTGAGCCCCGATGAACTTATCAACCCGCATTCGCAGCTCAGCGGCGCGGCCTTGGTGAAGAAGCCGACCAAACACTGGTACCTGCCTCTGGACCAATATGAGGGCTGGCTCCGCGAATGGATCCTCGAAGGCCACAAAGAGTGGAAGAGCAATGTCTACGGCCAAGTGAAGAGCTGGCTCGATGGCGGTTTGCAACCTCGCGCCGTCACCCGCGACCTCGACTGGGGCGTCCCCGTCCCGATTGAGGGTGCCGAAGGCAAGGTGCTTTATGTGTGGTTCGACGCTCCCATCGGCTACATCTCCAACACCAAGGAGATCTGCGAACAACGCGGCGAGGATTGGGAAAAGTGGTGGAAAGACCCCGAGACCAAGTTGGTGCACTTCATTGGCAAGGACAACATCGTGTTCCACTGCATCATCTTCCCCTGCATGATGAAAGCCTATGGCGACTATATCATGCCTGACAATGTTCCCGCCAACGAGTTCCTCAACCTCGAGAACGACAAGATCTCGACCTCGCGCAACTGGGCCGTTTGGTTGCACGAATACCTGCAGGAGTTCCCTGGCAAGCAGGATGTGCTGCGCTATGTGCTTACCGCCAACGCTCCCGAGACCAAGGACAACAACTTCACTTGGAAGGACTATCAAGACCGCAACAACAACGAGTTGTTGGCCATCTTTGGTAATTTCGTCAACCGCACGTTGGTCTTGACACATAAATATTACGAAGGTGCTGTGCCTGCCTTAGGCAACCTCAACGATACCGACAAAGCTGTCATCGAAGAGATGAACGCCTATCCGCAGAAGATCGGTCATCTGTTGGACACCTACAAGTTCCGCGAAGCCCTCTCCGAGCTGATGAATTTGGCCCGTCTTGGTAACAAGTACCTTACCGACAACGAGCCTTGGAAACAGATCAAGACCGACCCCGAGCGCGTGAAGACCGTGATGGCATTGTCGTTGCAGATTGTGGCGCACTTGGCTATCCTAAGCGAGCCTTTCCTTCCTTTCAGCGCGAAGAAGCTCCAGCAGATGATTGGTCTGGAAGTGAAGGGTTGGAATGACGCCGAGAACACCGTTCTGCTACCCGAAGGCCATGTCATCAACCAGCCCGAACTGTTGTTCGAGAAGGTGGAAGACAGTGTGGTGGCCGCTCAGTTACAGAAACTGGAAGACACCAAGAAGGCCAACCAGTTGAACGCTTGGAAGCCTGCCGAGGTGAAGCCCGTGGTCAGCTTCGACGACTACATGAAGGTGGATGTCCGCGTGGGCACCATCCTCGAGTGCCAGAAGGTGCCGAAGGCCGACAAGCTGCTGCAGTTCCTCATCGACGACGGCATGCAGAAGCGCACCATCGTGAGCGGTATCGCCAAATATTACACCGAACCCGAGAAGCTGGTAGGCAAGCAGGTGTGCTTTGTCGCCAACTTTGAGCCGCGCAAGCTGAAGGGTGTGGTTAGTGAGGGCATGATCCTTTCCGCTGAGGACAAGGACGGCCGTCTCGTGCTGCTGACGCCTAGCGACTTGGTAGCCCCAGGTTGTTCGGTAGGTTAAGTCCCG
>CADBGN010000036.1 GCA_902794155.1 uncultured Bacteroidia bacterium | reverse complement strand
CATTATGTCCGCTCAACGGACGGACTCGTCGTTCATGTGATGGGTTCCATCGCCATCGCATTCACTTATTTGATTTTTAACTGCTGATTCGCATAATTAACCGTCAATCATCCTAGATGGCAGTGATTATGGTATAAGTTCCCCCTTTGCGCTTCCCAGAGTTCACAGAACCGTGGGAACAACATCTAACAACAGATTATTTTGAATTTAAAAATGGGCTAAATCCTGATGTAAAACGATTTGGAACAGGTGTTAAATTCATATCCGTTATGGATATTTTAAACAATCGATATATCTCTTATGACAGAATAATCAGTTCTGTTGAACCTAAGGGAGATGATTTAAAAGATTTCGGAGTCAATTATGGCGATATCTTATTTCAAAGAAGTTCTGAAACACTAGAGGATGTAGGTAGAGCCAATGTTTATCTTGATAAAAGAACGGCTATTTTCGGCGGTTTTGTCATTCGTGGCAAAAAGATTGGAAACTATGATCCTTTATTTTTTCGCTATCTGTTGACATGTCCTACAGTGAGAAAACGAATAATTGTTAAAGGCGCTGGAGCTCAACACTTCAATATTGGGCAAGATGGATTAAGTAAAGTACATCTTTCTGTTCCATCTGAAAAAGAGCAAAAACGTATAAGTGACTTGCTCAATTTAATTGATAAACGCATCGAGACTCAAAGCAAGCTGATAGAACAACTTGAATCCCTAATCAAAGGGATTACGTTGCAAGCGGTAAAATCTAATGACTGCGAAAAGGTTTTGTTATCGGACATATTGACCGAGCGCAACGAGGTAAACACCGCACAACATGAAGTTTGTTCGGTGTCCGTTTCACAAGGTGTGGTCAATCAGGTAGAATATCTTGGTCGCTCTTTTGCCGCCAAAGATATTAGTCACTATAATGTGGTGCATTATGGTGATATAATCTATACTAAAAGCCCGACTGGCGACTTCCTTTATGGTATAGTAAAACGAAGCCACCAACAGAACCTTGTCGCAGTTTCTCCTTTATATGGGGTCTATATTCCAACTTCTAACGACATTGGTTGTTTCTTGCACTACTACTTTTGTAATGCTGTTTCTGCAAAGAACTATCTTCACAAGCTCATTCAAAAGGGCGCAAAAAACACTATCAATATAACCAACCAACGGTTTTTGGAGAATACAATCAATCTGCCGAAAGCCGAGAAATTGGCACAAGTTGTTGCATTGCTTAATTGCTTGTCTAACAAGAAACAACAAGCAGAGAACTTGCTCGTATTACTATACAAGCAAAAGCAATTCTTTCTCAATCAGATGTTTATATAAACATTTGTTGCAGCAATGATTGCTTTAACTCTTGCAAGTCGTCTAATATTGAAGTTTCAAAAACAATTCTTCGACTTATAGAATTGAGGCACTGGTATAGTTTCTTTTGTTCCTCTAAAGGTGGCAAAAGAAACTTTTTCTTCATGAAGTCCGCTTTATGCAAGTTGAATCGGGTGCTTCCTTGTGCCAATGGAAACACCCACTTTCTAAATTGAGGACTTGGTATGAGGTAAGCAAGATAAGGTTGGAAAACAAGTTGTTCGTTATCTATATGAATACCAAAGCAGAAACTATTTAGGTATAATTCATTATTATTTCCCAAATATACACTGCCGACTGCAACTTCATCAGGCGTTTCTGATGAAAGTGTGAAAAGGACATCGCCCCACTTAACTTTGTTTTGGTTTTCATCGTCAGTCACATTAACGAATTGAACGTGGTTCTCGTTCACTATTCGATTGGTATAGACATTCAGATAAGTTATGAATGGCTTGCCCTCGCCAAAGTCGGCAGCAGTTTTATTTGAAAGACCACCATAATCAGTACCTAATTCAGAGAAAGACACTTGTAGCCAACCTTTAATATGATTGTGGAAATCATGACAAATCCCTTTGATTAAGGACTTTCCACCCTTATCGTCGGCACTAAGTAAGATGATTTTTTTAAAATTGGAATCCAATTGTATTAAAGTTGGGGAATTTGCTGAGGTTTACCAGCCCAAAACTATTTCTCAAAATGAATTGGCTGATGATGGTCTATATTGGGTTTATGGAGCAAATGGTATAATTGGAAAATACCACAATTATAATCATGAAGAAAGTCAAGTATGTATCACTTGCCGCGGGAATACTTGCGGAGTTGTCAATATATCTCACCCAAAAAGTTGGATAACAGGAAATGCAATGGTTGTAAATGTTGACAAAGCACAAGACAAAGTGCTAAAAAAATATCTATACTATTTTTTGTGCGGATATAACTTTAGTCCAATAATATCAGGTTCAGGGCAGCCACAAATTGTAAGAAACCCCATTGAGAATATTTTACTACCATTGCCGTCAATAGAAGAACAAAACTCCATTGTCAAGAAGATTGACACAATCGTAAATAAACTACAAATTGAAATCCAACTTACAAACTTGTTTTCACGCCAAAAGCAATACCTTTTAGCACAGATGTTTATATAAACATTGCTTGGAGCAAATATTGCTTTTGTGTTTTGAGCAAGTTAAGGAGACTTACCTCTAATGTGATTTTGTCGGCAAGTCCTGAAATGCGTTTTCCGATCTTCTCTTGCCGCTCCATAGGTGGAACAGTTATAGGAATATTGCAAAGCCCTTCCCACGACAAGCATAGCCGCACACTGCCCTCTAATCTTTTATGCATTTCGTAATAGAAATAATGTGTATCAAAAAAGTGTTCAAGATATTGGGGTAGCAGTTGTTTCTTACTGTGGAAGCAAATATACATTGGGCTTACAATGCCGTTCTCAAATGAAGTTAGTCTGGCAATCGAGCCAACATTTACTCGAGCAGGGTTGTAAGCGAAATCGTCACGACTTACAACCTTGTAATTTGAAGTGTCGTCGCTTGCTACCGACCTATCTTCAAATTGCTCTGACTGCTCGATAAAGCCCAAACGATTATTCACGGAAAGCACGGAATAAACGTTGTCGCCACGATTGCGTTTTGATACTTGAACAACCAAATCGCCAATCCTGCAATTTGGGTTGTGCTGGCAATACAGCCTTTCAACAAGTGCCGACTTTAATTGTTGCAAATCCTCAATCAGCTTGTTTTGCACTGCTATGCGGCGGTCGATAATTGATAAAAGGTGAGCAATCTTTCTTTGCTCTTGCAAAGTCGGTAGCCCGATGTAGCACTCTGCAAAGTTTTTGCTGCTGATAGAAAAAATCTTTGTGCCTTGAGCAATTCGCTTTATTTGGTCATGGAATATTTTAGACGCAAAGGCATAACCCTTAAATCCTATTGCCGTTAGCCCCTTATTGTCTCTACCATGAATTGTGTGTAGTCCGAAAACAACTTGTTGCCCATTTGTGTTTATTAATTCGATTGCTTTTGCAACGTCATTTGTGTCTTCAGACGCATCAGCAAAAGCAACGTCGCCATCTATACACAACTCATAGTTTCTAGGTACATTGCCTTGCTTGATGTTTGGCAATTCGTCTTTTGCGAGGTCAACAAGTGTCGGTAGGCCAACGTGAATCATTCCATAATGCAAGTTTCTCAAATCTCCATTTGCAAATTCCAGTTGTTCCCAGCTTAATGAATTTGTAGAGTAGAAGTCTAAGATGTCGCTCACTTTATTTCGTTCCCACGGTTCTGTGAACTCCGGGAAGCGCAAAGGGGGAACATTGGGGCGTTTATTTTGTTTATCTGTGGTCATATCATTCATGTGATTGAAGTTATTGCATTAGGGATTGGTTGTGCCTTGAATCTTATTGAGAATATCAGCAGTGGTGATGTCCTGCATGAGGGTGAAGGCAAACCACTTTTTGCCTAAATCCTTTATTGACGCGCCAATGTGATATACTTCATCGTCAATAAGCATGAAACGGTCGTGCGCCCGATTGAAGTGTTGCACATTGATGACTTCATATTGAGCGTTGTGCCTTGTTAAATCAAGTTGCAATTGCTGTGAAATGCGCTGGGTGTAAATAGTAGCCGTCACGCCACTATTGCGCTTATCGAGCAGAGTAAGAACGGTATCGTCCACATAGTTGTCAATCAACACAATTGACTGTTTGGCTTTACGCACCAAGTCACTGACAAACTGATAGGCATCAAAGACCTCTCCATCGTAGAAAATGCCTTGCTTAGGTGGAACCGCCGCATCCAAGCGTTTGAATACCTCTTCAAATTTCTTGTCTGTTTCGACTTGGTGATATTCAATGCTTGCCAACCGTTGAAAAACCTGTGCGTTCTGCACTAGGAAATGCCGCATAGCGACGAAAGCATCCATAATTTTGATGCTCATTTCGATTGCTGTCTGGCTATGCAAGACGGTAGATAACATTGAGATTCCTTGCTCAGTAAAAGCGTATGGTGCAACATTTGAATGTTTGAGCGATTTAAACCGGTCACAATTTGTGACCAGTTCGTTTTTCTCCTGCTCAGAAAGTTGAAATCTAAATCTTTCTGGAAAACGTTTTATGTTTCGTTTAACTGCCTGATTAAGAACTTTGGTTTCAACGCCATAGAGCATAGCCAAATCACGGTCAAGCATAACCTGTCGCTCCCTGACTATTTTAATCAGAGATTCAATTCTGATGGATTCGATGTCACAATTTGTGACCGCAAGTTGATGAGTTTTCTCTTGCGAAGAAGCGTTTGCCGGTTGTGTCTCGTTTGATTTCTTTGCCATAGTCTACAATTGATTACACGATGCCCAATTCCTTAAGATATACTTCAATTTCCTTGTCAAGCGCAGCACGCTCGGCTTCAAGGCGTTTGATGTCGGTCATGACTGCTTGAATGTCGATGGGTTCTTCTTCCTCGAAGGTATCGACATATCGAGGAATGTTGAGGTTGTAGTCGTTCTCACGCACTTCATCGAGCGTTGCGAGGTGGCTGTAACGCTCAATCTCCTTTCGTTCACGGTAGGTTGAGACAATCTTTTCTATGTGCTCGGGGCGCAGCTTGTTTTGCGTCTTGACCTTTTCAAACTCCTTGCTTGCGTCAATAAACAGAATGTTATCGTCCTCTTTGCGGCACTTCTTCAGCACGAGTATGCAGGTGGGTATGCTTGTGCCATAGAAAATGTTGGCTGGCAAGCCAATGATTGCATCGATATAATTCTTGGTCTCAATCAGGAACTGGCGTATCTTGCCCTCGGCGTTGCCACGGAACAGCACGCCGTGCGGTGCGACGCAAGCCATCGTTCCGCCCTCGTTGAGGTGGTGGACCATGTGCAAGATGAAAGCGTAGTCGGCTTTCGACTTGGGGGCAAGTACTCCGGCCTTGCTGAAACGGTCGTCGGAAAGGAATTTGCTGTCGGCACTCCATGTTGCGCTAAATGGTGGATTTGCCACCACTGCGTCGAACTGGCGATCTTCGAAAGCGTCTGCTTCGAGCGTGTCACCGTTCTCTATGGAGAAATTGCTGAACTTAATGCCGTGAAGCAACATATTCATTCGGGCCAGGTTGAAAGTGGTGGGATTCTTCTCCTGCCCGAAGATGTCCTCTGCACGTCCGTTGCGGGCGGCACGAATCAGCAGCGACCCAGAGCCACAAGTGGGGTCATACACGTTGCGCAAGCGAGTCGTGCCGGTGGTCACGATGTCAGCGAGGATTTGGCTCACTTCCTGGGGAGTATAGAACTCACCAGCCTTTTTGCCCGCTCCTGCCGCAAACTGCGAGATCATATACTCGTAAGCATCGCCCAAGATGTCGATGTCACTTGCCTCATCAAGCCCGAAGTCAATGTCATCGAGGGCGAGCAGTACATTGCTGATGAGCGTGTTCTTGTCATCGGCTGTCTTGCCGAGTTTCGGCGAGGCGAGGTCGATGTCGCTAAACAGACCACCAAAATCTTCCTCACTCTCTTGTCCAAGCGTGCTGTCCTCGATGCGTTTTAGCGAGCGTTCCAGAGTGGGCAAGATATTTTCCTTGAACTTAATGGAATCAATGATTGACGAGAACAAAAATGGCGGCTCAACGAAGTAGCCGATATTTTCAAGGCACTCGGTCTTGACATCGCCTTTCAGTTCCTCTGCGTCGGCATCGCAACGCTGCCACAGCGTTTTGAAGGTGACACTATCGTCCATCAAAATCTCGTCGGCAAATTTTTCGATTTTCTCGGACAGGTATTTATAGAAGATAAAACCTAACGAGAAATACATAAATTCCCCCGCACTCATGTTGCCTCGCAGGGTGTTTGCAACCGTCCAGAGTTGGTTGCGCAGTTTCTGTTGGAGTTCTTCGCTCATATCTTGTAATGTATTAGTGTCAATCGACCGAAATGCTTTTGCTCGGCAAATCAAGAAAGTTCTTGTTTGCTCTCACTTACTTGCATTAGTCCCAGTTGAAAATGTTAATGATATTTGTCAAAGAGGCCAAGATGCGCTTCACCGCCTTGCGCGTCTTCGACAAGCCGAGGTGCTGCTCACGGACTGCCTCTTGGATGATTTCTGGCTTCTGCTTTTGCAGATAGTCATACTCCGAAAGGAACTTGTCGAGGACTTCAACAGGTATGCCCTCGTTCTGCGCCAGTTGCTCGATGGCTTTGGCGCGTTCCGCCTTAACGTAGTTGTTCAAGCGGCTTTCAAGATCCATCGTGCCGTCGGCTTTCGACCGCTCGAAGTTGTCACGGTCATTATCCACATTCTGCTGGATAAAGCCGTCAATGAGCTTTGCCTTATTGCGCATTTCAGCGTCCTTAATCATCGTGTCGATGATTTGGCGGCGACGTTCCGTATAGTCCTCGTCCGAAGGGTTGAGGTCGGCAATGAGTTGGAGTATGTAGGCAACATTGATGATGTCGCTGTGCAGCAGTTCCAAACAGAAATCAATGTCCTCGATGGTCTGTTGTTCGCCGTATGGTTCTTCAGGCTCAGCCACCATTGGTGTATCAGGATTCACATTGCCAAGAGCCATATCGAGGTACTTGCTACGATAGTCCATGAACTCTTGTTCGGGCATGGCAAGTTCGGCGTCGTCCTCGTCAAATTCGTTGTACACCTGCAATTCGGCGTGCTTCTTCAAGATTTCACGGAAAGCGAGAATGAAGTCACGTTTTTCGTTCTCATTCCGGAGTTGGTCGATACCCTGCACAGTGGGGTATGTTTCTTTGAAACGCTCTACCAGTTCGTTGTATTCCTGCTTGACGTTCTCAAATGGCTCACGAATGATTGTGCCCAGTTCTTCTGGATTTGTGGTGCTGCTGAACAGCTTGATGGAGGCATCCACCTTTTCTTTGAGGTCACGGAAACACACGATTTTGCCAAATCGTTTCTTCTCATTCAGAACACGGTTGGTACGGCTGAACGCTTGCAGTAAGCCGTGGTACTCCAAGTTCTTGTCTACATAGAGCGTGTTGAGTTTTTTGCTGTCAAAACCAGTGAGGAACATTCCCACGACGAGAAGCAAGTCCAGCGGTTTCATTGCTGGGTCTTTCTTCTTCATGCGGCGGTTGATGTCATCGTAGTAGGCACTGAAATTCTCGGTAGAGAAAGCCGTGCCGTAACGCTCGTTGTAGTCGTCCATGATGGCTTGCAACTCATCGCCTTGTGTTGAGTCATCAGCAAAACCAGCATTCATGCCAGTGTTATCATCCTCTTGGTCGGCGTTCTGCTGATAGGTGAACACGGCACCAATGGAGATTTTCGGATTGAGCGATTTGAAAATCTTGTAATATTTGATAAGCTGTGACACCGACTGCACGGCAAAGAGCGCGTCATATTCGCCGTCAAGGGTTGACTTGTTGAAGTTGTTAAGAATAAACTGAGCAACCTCTGTCATGCGGCCTTCATCTTCGACATTCATGTCAAGGTTGCCAGTGTAATACTCAACAAGGAACCCCAGCACATTCTCATCAGCGATAGCGTCCTTGATGAGATATTTGTGCAAGCACTCGCCGAAGATTTCTTTGGTCGTATGCTGGTTGACGGCATTCTCTGCAAAGATGGGCGTGCCGGTGAATCCGAAACATTGGCTGTTCTGGAAGAAGTTGACAATGTTTTTGTGGCTTTCGCCGAAGTGGCTGCGGTGGCACTCGTCAAAAATCATGACGATTCGCTGGTTTTTGCAGTCTTGTATCTTCTTGTTGTAGCGGTCACGGGTGACGGCCACATTGAGTTTCTGAATGGTGGTGATGATGATTTTACTGCTGCTCCCCAAGCGTTTTATCAGCTCGTGAGTGCTGTCGGTGCTATCGACGGCACCAGGCTCAAACGCCTCGTACTCGCTTTGCGTCTGCGTGTCGAGGTCATGGCGGTCAACAACAAACATCACCTTATCCACTCCATCGACCTCGCTCACGAGTTGTGCTGCCTTGAATGAAGTGAGCGTTTTCCCTGCGCCGGTGGTGTGCCAGATATAGCCGTTATCGTTGCTGATGACTACACGGTTGAGGATTTCCTCAACGGCGTAGTATTGGTATGGGCGCAACACCATCAGGCACTTGTCTCCCTCGTGGAGCACGATGTATTTGCTGATCATCTTGCCGAGGGTACAGCGGTCAAAGAACATGGCCGCGAAAAGGCTGAGGTCGTTAAATGGATTGTTGGCTTTGTCGGTCCAGTTGAACGTGAACTTGTAGCCTTGATTGGGATTGTTTGCAAAGTAGCGGGTGTTTACACCGTTGGATATGACGAAAATTTGGATATAGTCAAACAATCCGTGGAACGAAGTCTTGTGGTAACGCTGGATTTGGTTGTAGGCCTGCTTAAGCTCAATGCCACGTTTCTTCAATTCGATTTGAACGAGCGGCAAGCCGTTGATGAGAATGGTGACATCGTAACGGCATTTCTTGCGACCTTCGATAGTGATTTGGTTGCTGACTTGGAACTCGTTCTGGCACCAATTCCGTTTATTCAGGAACTCGACCCAAATACGGTTTCCGTCCTCGGTGTCAAGGGGAAAAAGGTCTCGGAGTTTTTTCGCCTTTTCAAAACGCGAGCCGCCTTCAAGGAAGATAAGGATACGCTCAAATTCAGTTTCAGTGAAATGTTCACGTCCGAATTTAGCAAGTTCCTTGCGGTTGTGTTTCTCAAGTTGGGCTTTGAAATTAGCGTGGAGATTAGTTTCCTCACTAATCTTCACGTACTCGTAACTCATATCTTGAAGGGCTTTTATAAGCCCTTGTTCCAACGCCGCTTCGCTCTGTGTCGCCATAAAATTTAGGGAATTATAATCCTTAATGAAATACAAAGGTACAGTTTTTTGCCGTAACCAAGCCCGATTTGATCCGAAAAAGCGAAAATTTTATATCAAGATATAAAAATCGAAAAATGTTGAGGCACAAAGAAAGATCCAAGTTGTGTTATAACTCGGTACAAGTTAGAAAAAAAAACTTAACGAGGTTGTTGTTTGTTTTGAATGGAGTGCTGTAATCTTTGCTATTGTTAGCAGTAGTTTCCATTTTGGAAATAACTGAATCCTTGTCCAATTCGTTACAGCCAAAGTGTTCCTAAGGCTCATTGCTATGGCAAGGACTTCATCTTGCGCATCATCTTGAGTGCTACAATAAATCCTTTTGGACATTTGGTCTAGCGTAATACTATTATCACTTAACAATATTCTGAGGATTATTAGCTGTCTTTAGTTAGTTCCTTTTGGACTTTCTTTTGGACATCCTTTGGGTCACATATTCCTGACTCCAAATAATCAATGTATGCTTATGTCAACCCATACACTTGATTTTCAACAGATTTCTTTGGGTCATTCTTTGTGTCTCTTTTAGAACAGGGACAATCAAAGAGAGCATCATTTTACGAGTTTCAAACCTTTCTCTGAAAGATAATAACGCTGTTTGGGGTGGCTCGGCTTGTCGGGGAATGCTCGCAGGACATAGCCTTGTGCGATGGCCGGCTTTAGCATTTTTATCTGGATGAAGCTACGACTAGCATTGTTCAATCGTTTTTGTATCATGAACATTGTTACAGTGTCTTCTCTAATAGCATTAACTAACATTTGAACCTGTTCACCAACTATACCTCTATCTGCGCCCCTTACTTCGCTATTTTCTTGACTATCAGTTTGTTAACCTGTTCACCTGCCTGTTCACTAACCTGTTCCCTAGCTTGTTCCGTTTCAGCTTTGATTGTCCTATCATTCCGCTGAATATCAGTGCCATTAACTTGTCCTCTAACTTGGTCACCAGCTTGGTCACTCATGCGTTTTAAAACGCCAAAACGGTTTCCTTACCATCGTCGGGCAACTTAGGGTTTCTTTGCATTCAAAGTCCTCCTATTCAATATCGTTGAGCCTTTTGATGAGTTCGTTTGAGCCAAAAAAGTAAACCCGCGCAAGAATATTTGCACGAGTGGTGACAATCAACTGAAAAACATGGATTTGATTAGGCAATGATTAGCCTCATGATTTGTTTGACGGATTGCCTGACATGATCGCTTGGTGGGATGGGGCGGAAGGCGAGCATTCCCAGTTCTTCCTCGTAACGCTTGCTTAATGGCACCCATAATGAATCGAATGAGGTCAATAAGGGGGAAGTGGAGATGTCGGCACTTGGCCATTTGGGCGGAGTGCTGAAGGTGGCTTTGTCATGTTGGATGAGTTCTTTCAACTCTGTCAGGAAGTCTTTGGCAAGATATTCTTGGCAAGCGTTGTCCTGCGAAAGAAAATGCAGGTCGTAGAAATGGCGAATCTTCTTGCCCAGTTCCAATGTGGGGTTGTCACCAAACGAAAACCGCAGTAGCGAAGCCACTTTCTCGCACAAGGTGAGGCGAAGGTCAAGGATATTGATTTCAAATGGTTGAAGTCCAAAACTATCAATTAACCGGCCATGGCCTTTTATCTGTAGTGCTTGGGCGATAAAGCTTGACACTGGTCGCTGCTCGTAGGGGTAGGGGTTGGCGAAAGAGTTGATCTCCACAATGACATGGTCGCCAACTAATGCTTTTTCATTGCTCATGGCAATCACGCTTTTGTAGCGATGATATGTTTTGCGGTATCTCGACCCTTTGTTTGTTTCGCCGGGCATATCTACCTCGTTCATCTCCTCAGTCATTAGCTCTGTCGCAGTAGAGAGCAAGTTTTTGATTTTATTGTCGCTCATGTTGCCGGCTATCACGGCTACATCAATGTCACCTGAAAACCGGTCGATGATGCCATATCCTTTTGACAGAGATGTGCCGCCCTTCCACACCACATGGGGAGCTAGGGCAGATTCGGATAAACGGCTTAACATTTTCGTTATCCAATAGTCTTTTTCGACGTAAATTGGCGAGATGTCTAAGGTTTCCGATGCAAGGCGAATGGCATCAGCAAATTGTTCTTTATGTTGGTCAAGGGTCATTTGATTTTCCATTGTTGGGAGAATAATAAAACAGTTTGTGAAATGCCATAGTTGTACGAACTTATTGGATTCAGCCTGTTTCGCAAAACATTTAAGTCAGATTTGTTACCTATTTGTTGCAGCATTGCCCCAAGCAGGGCGATTACTCTTGGAGGATAAAGCAAGGCAAGACGAATTAATGTGGTCGTTTGCCGCTCGCTCAACTCCGTCAATAAAACCAATATGCGGGCACAAGATTTATCAATGTTGCTGTCTGGGATTGATTTTATTGATTTAATCACATCTAGCAGTTGAAGCAGGTATATGTTCGCTTTCGTTATCTCGTTTCTCTGCAAAACAAATCGAATCTCAGTATTTCCCCTTCGTGTCTTGCTTCGCTTTGTGTTAGAACCGATAACTATGATGTTTGGAATCTGCGAAGTCAGCCCAAGTTGGTTGTACACGCTATAGTTTGTGAGATAGCCGATGATAATTCCATTTCTCTCCAAGAGGTCTTTTACAACCTCTTCAACCGAAGGGTTGAGCGCGCCAAATATGCTTTTCTTGGGCTTGAAATATCTCCCTTTCGAAAGTTTGGAGATCACACCGCTTTCAGCTAACCGATTCAGTTTCTTTATGACGTTGGCACTATCCTCGGCAGTTAGTCCCAGGTCACGATAGGTAAAGACGAAGTCCGCCGGGATTTCGCTAACTATCTGCTCTATTTTCTTTGCGGTTGTCATATCTCAGTTATTTTGCGCTGCAAAGATAATAATTTTGTCTTGTTTTTGAGCCAAAAAACTGGACATTTTTCATTTTGGGCTTCAAATTCGCTTTAATCGAGCATGTCGGTTAAAGATTTCTTGAGTTCAAGCTCGACTTTGCGGTAGCGAGCGAATGCTTTGCTGCCCTCGGCATGACCGGTCATTGAGCCGATGGCTTTGGGGGCTTGCACTTTGTGATAGAGTCCGCCGACGAATGCACGTCGAGCCATGTTGAACTTACGCTCGTCGGGTCTACTTGCTCCCATTCTTCGCTGATTATTCTGCACAGGTTCTCCAATCGCTCCTTTTGTTCGCGATGATAGACCACATCCTCTGTTACAAGACATGCCTTATTGACGATAGTTGTACCATCCCAGTAAATCGGTTTGTCCTCAATGAAGATACCTGTTTGGGCGCGTTGTTGGAACTTGCCGTGATAGAACCGCATTAGCAGTTCCTGACGGCCTAATTTATTTTTCTTCGATGAAAGGCGGAATTGAAAATTTGCCATAGTCCTTATTCTTAGTCAGTTGCAAAGGCACAAAAACTTTTTGACGACTTAATTGTTATCTAATGGTTTTTATAGATACAATTTGAGATTTGAATATTAGCCTAAAATGCTAAAAACCAACAATATCAATAACTTTTGTCAGTCGTCAAAAACATAGGACAACAACACAATGTCCTCATCTTGGACACTTTAAGCAAGTCGCTGAATCTTCGGCGGCTTGCTTTTTTAATGCCCCTACCCGGCGCAAGCCGAAATTGCACCGTTAAAATTCAATCTCTTTTGGTTAATATCGTTTCTGTTTTCTGTTTTCTGTTTTCTGTTTTCTTTTTTCTTTTTTCTTTTTTCTTTTTTCATTCAACACTACAGTCTATAACCATCTCGGCTTTTCATATAATGCTGCTGTCTGTCTGCAGTACTCGGCTAAAATCACAACAAATGTTAAATATCCAACGACATTGACCCCTCAAAAAAAACGAGTGCCACACACTTTCCAAAATATTCCACACATTCCAATAAGTTCCACAGTCTTGGAACCATCGCCTTTAATGATGCCTGTTCGCGAAGGGAGAATATACTCCTTCGCAAATTTAAGCAGAGACACTTTTCAAGGTTTGCCCGGAATGTTAGCCGATTCTCTTCCTGACACCTATGGTAGAGCCTTGTTTGAAAGGTGGCAGGCACTGGGCGTACATGTGGGAATCCGATAGAATCTCTGTGTTTCCTGGGGAAGCGTTGCATGGGGGCGCTGGAGTTTGAACCAGCCATTGATGTTTCCTTCAACCAGGATCTCAAGTTTGAGATTGACCGGTTGGTTGAAGTGGCGAAAAAAGCCCTGGCAGAGAAATCATCTTTTTCGGTCAACATCATGCCGATAACGATAGCCTGTAGCCACTACCACTACCGGCCCACCGTGGGGCTACAATCGATTTCATCGTGCCGAATGTTTTGTTTTTTGGACAAATTGCATTAACTTTGCCGACGAGATTCGCAACGCCCTCAATTGAAATTAAATAACATAACAAAAGACAATGAAAATCCTCGATAATCGAATCCTGCAAGAGGGCGTCTGCCTCGCCGGCGGCGCGCTGAAGGTTGACTTCTTCATCAACCACCAGATTGACCCCTACTTGATGAAGCAAATCTCCATCGAGTTCATACGCCGCTTTGCCGACTTGGAAATAAACAAAATCCTCACGGTCGAAGCCTCGGGCATCGCCGTTGCCACCATGTTGGGCTACTTGATGGAGGTGCCGGTGCTCTTTGCCAAGAAGAAACGGCCCATCACCATGAGTTCGATGTATCACGCCACCGTGCATTCGTTCACCAAGCAGGACGACTACGAGATTGTTGTCAGCAAGGACTTCCTGGGTCCCAAGGACCGTGTCATCTTCGTTGATGACTTCCTTGCCTTCGGCAACACCGGCTGCGGCATTGTGGAGGTGTGCCGTCAGGCAGGCGCCACACTGCTCGGAATGGGATTCATCATTGAGAAAGAGTTCCAGCACGGCCGCGACACTCTTCATGCCGCCGGAGTCGACCGCATCGAGTCGCTCTCCATCATTGAGTCGCTCGACGACGACGGCATCCACCTGAAAACTACCAAATAGCCCATCCCCTGGGGGCACATTTGCACACATTTGCACAGGCAAAAAATTTTCTGTTTTTTTTCGCGCTACGCAAATAGGCTGCCGTCAGGGGGTGTACCTTTGCCGGCGAAAAATGTGATTTTTTTGGTAAAGTGGCTGAAAGTGACTAACTTTGCCGAGAATTTCGGCGAGAATAAGCCGTTTTTTGAGAACAACAAATATTGCAGCAATGCAGAATCTGAGAGTTGACATATTGAATGGCATTCGTTTTCAAGGCATAAATTGCTTTGAAAGTTATCGTCACATGCTCCCGTCAAGTGCGGAGACCCCTGATGCCATCAAGTCGACTTTCCAGATTATGCGAGCGAAGTATCAATGTACTGCAATGTAGCGCATAGTCATCTATAACAAGACACTGCTTACACTGAGTGGTTGGAAAGTCGAGCATCGAGCGAGACCTTCCAACCACTTTTCGTTTTATATTATTAACCAGCGCCGATTGTGGCGCACAAAACTAACAATCAAATGGAGAGATTAAGACTTACCAGATTCAGACAGGTGTTGAAAACCGCGAGTTATTCATTTCAACCGTTTTATCGTGATCAGCAACGCATGGCGGATGAATGCCGACCCAAGCGCGAACTGACACTCTAATCAACAAACAATATGGACAACATCATTACACAATAATTATAGATATAGGTCATCGGAAAAGGACTTTTCCCCACTGCACCGCTCATTATGGGGTGACAATTGTACTCCTAGAAAAATCCCATCATAATAAAAATTTGAATTTCTGCAAAGATACAAAATCTTCGTCTTTTACCGGCCTACTGGCGGCAAAGTAATTAATCGATGATTGTTATTTCGGCAGCAGTTACGTTGCCGCCGCCTGTAGGCAGCAGCACCGCCCACCAAGTCACAAGAGAGCCGCCGCATCACGAGATTGGATAGTGATAGCGTGAATTAGCCCATCACAACGTCGAGCACCATCATCAGGACGAAGCCGACGGCAAAGCCGATGGTACTGACGTTGGTGTGTTGGCCATTTGACGTTTCGGGAATTAATTCTTCAACAACAACATAAAACATTGCCCCTGCGGCAAAAGCGAGCATATAGGGAAGCACCGGCACCACTGCGGATGCCAGCAGCAACACCGCAAGAGCGCCTAACGGCTCGACGGCACCGCTCAACGAACCAATCACAAAAGAGCGCCAACGGCTGTTGCCGGCGGCACGCATGGGCATGGAGATAATCGCACCCTCGGGGATGTTCTGAATGGCGATGCCCAGCGATACGGCAATGGCACTGGCAAGCGATATGTTTGTCACGCCACTGTCGGCACCTGCGAACACCACACCCACCGCCATGCCCTCGGGCAAATTGTGGATGGTGACGGCCAAAGCCAGCATCGCTGTACGCGACAGATGGGAGCGCACTCCTTCTGGCTTGTCGGTGCCGATGTGCAGGTGTGGAGTCAGTTCATCAATTGCCAGCAAGAAACCTATTCCCAACAGGAACCCTACGGCAGCAGGGAGAACAGCCCATGCGCCACATGTCGCTTCCATTTCCATCGCGGGAATCAACAATGACCATATCGATGCCGCCACCATCACGCCCGAAGCGAAGCCAAGCAACGACTTCTGCAACTTTACTGACATCTCGCCCTTCATCATAAAGACGAAAGCCGAACCGAGCATTGTACCAAGCAAGGGTATAAGCAACCCTAAAACCAGCGCCGTCATTGTGCAGTTATTACGATGGCTTCACGCCAATAATGGCGGCGTACGACGGCTTCTTGCGGTGGATTTCGGTATCGACAAAGCCTACTTCGTCGAGCAACTTTTTCAGTTGCTCCGGCGAGTAGGCTGTCATGCCATCCACCACTTTGGTCCACACCGAATCGCCCTCGATGACCTCGACCAGAATGGCAAACTTTCCACCGGGCTTTAACACCCTGCCGACCTCCTGCAGACAGACGGGCAAGTTCGGCCAGAAATACACCGTTTCGACCGCTGTCACGAGGTCAAACTGCTTGTCCTCGTATGGCAGTTTCTCGGCTGATCCTTGGCTGACGAACACCTGCTTGCCGAGCGCCCTGGCATTCACTTTGCGCGCTTTCGCAACGCTCTCTTGTGAGATGTCGATGCCATATACCAGCGCGTTGTTGCTCAGTTTGAGCAGTCTTTTCAAAGTCGCTCCTCCGCCACAGCCGATGTCCAGCATCGTCCAGCCGTCGTGAATACCGATAAGGCTCAGGCCCCAGTTCGTCAGCGGCGCATGCCCGAAGTTCATGAACCGCAGCATTGCTCGCCCCATCCGTCCTTGCGGATTGGCGCAATTCGTAAAGAATGATTTCAAAAGTCCCATTTTAATGCGTTTTGTTGTTATTGTATCGCAAAAGTACAGGACTTTGACAGTCACGGCAATACCAAAAATTTGGGATTTTGTCTTCCGCAATAACTATAAAAGGTGTCAGTTAGGCATTCCGTTGCACCGCTAAAAACGCACCACCTACGGCTATCGGCTCACTGCCCGCGGCGTTTCCCAAGCGCATACGGCTTGCGCTGTTTGTTATTGTACATTGGGAACTCTCTCGGACTGTGGTACACGCGTACGACCTCGTTGATGTACTACTACACGAACTGTGGCAGGCCATCGATGGGCAACTCGACATATTCATGAAGACGGAGTTTACCAGACTTGCCGCCTCATCGATAGACCAATAAAGATTTTCTACTATTATCCACTCCAATGTCACCAAAAATATGTATTTTTGCACAATGCAACGCGATAAATCTCATCTTCCGACATTTTAATCCGCAGCACAGATGAAACGCATCTACGAACATAACGACAAACAACCCATATTGGAACGGCTGCTTCAAGACAAAGAATCAAGTGAAATTGAATTCAAGTCAGCGGCCGGTTGTTTCACGAAATCCTTTTGGGAAACATACACATCATTTGTCAACACGAATGGACGTGCCAATATATTTGGTGTTAAAGAAAAAGCAGGAGAGTTCTGCCTTGATGGATTGACGAGTGAACAAGTTGAGAAATACAAGCGTGATTTCTTCAACAACATGCATAGCAAACAAAACATCAGCATTGCTTTGCTAAAGGAAGAAGAGATAACAAATGAACGACTGCAATATACTCTTGACTTGCACCGAACTGACATCACTCATCTTCTTAACGATATGCGCAAGAAGGGATTGCTTGCTGCCACTGGTTATGGGCGAGGAACGAAGTACCATGTTTCAGGTATGAATGTCGAACATAATATGGATACTTCGGAGGCTAATATGGAACTTTAAAGGCTCAATATGGACCCTTCAAGTATACATAATATGGATTCTTCAAGTCCAACTAATACGCCAAGGCTGTATAATAAAGAACAACTGAGAGAAAGAATTACAATAAACTGCACAGAATGGAGAACCGCTGGAGAAATTACTAAAATGCTTGGACGTAATCTTAAATATATTAAGAATTTTATCCTTCCCAAGAAGGGTGACTTTCTGGAGAAAATGTACGAGATGCCCCATCATCCGCGTCAGAAATACAGAGCAAAACAATCCGATAAATAGCAACATGCCAGTCAATAGGCTCTACGAACTTCAGCAAGACCGCAAACTGCTTCTTGTGCGGATTCAACAACTCGAAAAAGAGTTGGATAGTCTGCGCCAGCATTTGAGTAGTATTGAGTCCAATATTGAGGTGACCAAGGCAACGATGGCCACACTGTCACTCGATGAGAAGGTAGCGTTGTTCCGCAGTTTGTTTCGCGGACGCGAGGATGTGTTTGCCAGGCGGTGGCAGAGCCGCCGCGGCAGCAAGAGCGGGTATCAGCCAGTATGTGTTAACGAATGGAATCCACAACTTTGCGACAAACGCAAATATAAATGTGCCGAGTGTCCCAATCGACTGTTCGCGCCTCTGACTAATGCCGATGTTTATCGCCATCTTGAAGGAAAGTCGGCTGATTGCCGCGATGTGATAGGCCTGTATGTCATCAACAATGACAACACCTGCCACTTTCTTTGTACCGATTTTGACGACAAGAACTGTGAGCATGGCTACAAGGGCGATGTGGAAGCCTTCGTGGATGTCTGCAGGGATTGGGGCGTGCCATGTTCCGTAGAGCGATCTCGTTCAAGCAACGGGGCACATGTATGGATTTTCTTTGAGAAACCCATATCTGCCTCAAAGGCCCGCAAATTAGGCAATGCCATTCTCACCGAGGCGATGAATCGTGATGCGCGCCTATCGTTCAAGTCCTACGATCGATTTTTTCCCAACCAAGACACATTGCCCGACGGTGGCTTCGGCAACCTCATCGCATTGCCTCTTCAAGGCCAGGCACGCAAGCAAGGCAACAGCGTCTTTGTTGACGAAGATTTTGAACCTTATCCCGACCAATGGGTATATTTGCAACATATCAAAAAAATCACTGAGAATCAAGTTGACGAAATTTTGCGCCTGCATGACAACGTGCCGGCATTGGGCAACCTTTCCACGACGAGCGAGAACAAGCCGTGGGAACCTCCCACCTCACCAATGATTGAGCGACGGGATTTCCCCTGTCGGCTGACCATCGTCAAATCGAACGCGCTCTTCATTCACGTCGGTAGCCTATCAGCAAAGGTCGTGAACCACCTAAAGAGAATTGCCTCGTTCCGCAATCCTGAGTTTTACAGCAAACAAGCCATGCGTTTCTCGACCTATAACGTGCCGCGCATCATTACTTGCGCCGAGATTATTGGCGATTACCTTGCCCTGCCACGCGGCTGCGAGGGCGCTGTGCGAGAGTTTCTTCAGGATAAGGACGCGGATTTAGAGTTTGTAGATAAGACAAACAAGGGCAAGCCCATCGCTGTCACGTTCAACGGCATGCTGCGTGATGACCAGCAAGATGCCGTAAATGAACTATGTGCGCACAATACTGGCGTCCTATCGGCAACTACAGCTTTCGGCAAGACGGTAGCCGCTATAGGAATGATTGCCAAGTTGAAGACAAACACCTTGATACTTGTCCACACCAAGGCACTGCTCGACCAATGGGAACAAAAACTTGAGGAATTTCTCATCATTAATCATGAGCCCGAAGAGATTATTCCGAAGCGAGGTCGCAAAAGGAAATGGTCGCCCATCGGCACACTGAGTTCCAGCGTTGACTCGCTGCACGGCATCATCGACATTGCCCTTTTGCAATCGTGCGTCAACGATGGGAAGGTGAAGCCGTTTGTTAAGGATTACGGCATGGTCATTGTCGATGAGTGTCACCATGTTTCTGCCATCAATTTTGAGCGAGTGCTAAGAGACGTGACGGCAGTACGCGTTTATGGCTTGACCGCCACCCCTATTCGTAAAGATGGCCACCAGCCCATCATCTTCATGCAGTGTGGACCAATTCGTTACATAGCCGACTCGCGCCACCAGATGGCGAGCCAAAGTTTCGCCCGCATTCTTGTGCCGCGCTTCACGGCTTACCGCAATGTCAGTGATGAAAACAGCAACTATGCACATGTTATTCAGATGCTTGCCGAGGATGAATACCGCAATAGGCTTATCGTGAACGATGTGAGGCAGGCTTATGCAGAGAATCGCTCGCCAATAGTTCTAACGAGCCTCACCGCTCATGTCGAAACTCTTGCCGAGATGCTAAGGCCTTATTGCAACAACGTGATTACGCTCGTGGGCTCGGAAAGCATCAAAGAGAAACGGCTCAAGATGGAGCGACTGCAAAACATCTCCGAAGGTGAGAGCATGGTAATTGTTGCGACTGGAAAATACATTGGTGAAGGCTTCGATTGCCCGCGACTCGATACACTGTTCCTTGCCCTGCCGGTATCGTGGAAAGGCATCATCGCCCAGTATGCCGGCCGACTTCACCGCGACCACGATGGCAAGGACGAAGTGCGCATCTATGACTATATTGACATCAACGAACCCGTGTGCGAAGTCATGTACCGCCGCCGGCTCAAGGGCTATGCTGGAATCGGCTACACGTTGAAACCTCAAGGTCTCTTCGCAGAGGTAGCAGAGCCCACCAGCCGCATTCTCGACGGACAGACCTTCGTTACACCTTTCATGAGCAGTCTCTTGCAAGTGCGACGCAGCATCGTCATTGCCTGTACCAAGGTCAAGCCAGGCCGCCAGTCGCGCATCATGGCCCGTCTGTTCGACCTTGCTCCGCAAGGCTTCCGCATCACCATCATAACCCGCGAATCAAACGAGCAGACCGACAAACTACAGATGCACGGAGCACAAGTCATCATTGACGAGAACCTTACCTTTAACTGCGCCATCTTAGACCGCTCTACCGTATGGTACGGCAACGTCCAAATCCTCGGCTACCATAGCCCCAATGACAACATCATTACCTTACACAATCCAGAACTTGCCACCACTTTAATTAACAATCTTCTTGAATAACACAGTCTTTGAAAACTACTTTTTTGTGTTTTCCTTTTTATTACACCTCTTCATTATTTGCTGATTCTTTCAGACTTCTTTTGCAGCGTCACATTTGTCAACGCACTGGAGACGCCAACGTTATCAAATGTGATGTGGCAAAAGTAGATTCAATTAAAGATTTATTAAAAGACAAGTTTTATCATTAGTGTCCACTAAAAATTATAAAATAGGTCTTTGAAATTATTGAAATTCAGTTGGTTACAGTGGTTTTTGACGCGAACGGATTTGAAATTGTCTTTGCGGTCATAATCAGACCGTTATGAATAAAGACAAATACGTTTTTAGCGTTTTATCCGATTTTCTTGACCGAAGCAAGTTCAGTCGCATCGTGGCTAAGTGCAACGGTGACAGATACATAAAGAGTTTCAGTTGCTGGAATCATCTGCTTTCGGATGCCATCGGGCACTTTACCGTTTATAAAAGCGCCAAGGTCTATCCCGAAGAGATAAGGAAAATCGTCTATTGCGACCCAGAAACCGGCAAAGAGTACATCTTCCTCACCAACGATTTTGACAACGATTTTGAGTCTGACGCTTTGACCATCGCGCTGCTTTATAAATACAGGTGGAGCATCGAGTTGTTCTTCAAATGGCTCAAACAGCATCTCAAGATTAAGCGGTTCTGGGGATCACCAAATGCGGTTCGCATCCAAACATACTGTGCAATAATCACTTACTGCCTAGTGGCGATAGTGCAGCATGACATGGAACTTGAGCGCAGCATATATGAAGTGCTCCAGATCTTTAGCATATCGCTGACCGACAAGACCCCGCTAAGGGACCTTTTCGACAAACAGAATTTCAACAATGACAATGAACTCAATGGTTCAAGTGAACCAAGTTTGTTTCAAAATCTTATTTATTAACCGTCTACAATTTTTAGTGGACAGCAATGATGTGGAGAATATTTACATTTTTACAAAGCCAGATATTTTTGGTCCTTCGTTATGGATGGGTGCGGAATAACAATAAACATGTTGAGAACCGTTTCTTCCATTTCTTGGTTAAATGGCCGATTGGGGTTCAATCGACTCTTTTGATAAACTTCGCAGGATTGCCGCCTACGATGGTGTTGGCTTCCACATCTTTTGTCACGACTGCTCCGGCCGCCACCACGGCGTTCTCGCCCACGGTGACACCGGGCAGGATGGTCGCTCCAGCGCCAATCCAGGCATTACGGCAGATGTGAACCGGCTTGCACAGCAGCAGCGCGTGGTCGTGCAGGTCGTGGTTGTTGCTGATGAGTTGTGCATTGGCGGCGATCATGACGTCGTCGTCGATGGTGATGCCTCCGCGCGACATCATCAGGCAGTCGGGCATAATCATCACATTGTTGCCATTTTTCACCCTGTCGAAGCACACGCCCTTGAGCGGTGGCATTACCGTGGCACCCTCACCCAGGTTGTCGCCAAAGAGTTCCTTCACCAGGTCGTTACACTCTTCGGTGTAAG
This sequence comes from uncultured Bacteroidia bacterium, assembly GCA_902794155.1. Classification (GTDB taxonomy): domain Bacteria; phylum Bacteroidota; class Bacteroidia; order Bacteroidales; family F082; genus Limimorpha. Next base: position 5,412 of record CADBGN010000036.1, on the reverse strand, counting down.
GCATGGTGTGGTTAATCTTAAACACCAGTTTCACGTCTCTCATGCCACGCTGCATCTCCTCGGGCGTGGTCTTGCGGGGATCTACTACAAATGCTTCCATAATTGTGTTTGATTTTTGGCACAAAATTACTGCTATTTTCTATTGTCGGTGTTTCACAAATTGCCTCAATGTTTTCACAAATGACACAATGCGCGCTTGCACGAAGGGCCGCCAGGATTCTTGGCACATGCCACGCCCTTTATTCAAAAGTAATTGAGTGAATCCTACTTTTAAAGAAAAATCATTATCTTTGCAAAAAGATTTCTAAAATGACTTTAAAGGAGAGATACAAACGATTCAAGGCATGGCAACTCAACCCCTTCGATTGGAGTTTTGACGAGAACGTGCTCCACCATTGCGAGAATTGCGGGTATGACTTTGCCGGCAAGTTTTGTCCGGCGTGTTCGCAGAAGGCTGGGCTGAAAAAGGTGTCTTGGAAGAGTGTGTTTCAAAGCACCGCCGAGGTGTGGGGAATGGGCAACCGTTCGATGCTATACTCCTTGTGGCAACTGATTTGGCGTCCCGGATTTTTCATCAGCGATTACATCAATGGCAAGCGGCAAGTATCGTTCCCACCAGTGAAAATGCTGGTTGTCATAGGGGTGATAAGTGTCGTCATTGATAGTCTTTTTGGCACGAAAAGAGCCGCCGTAGTTGCAAGCGACGCGTCATGGGTCGGTCACTTCTTTGCCTGGCTTGAGAGCAGTCCGGGATGGGGCTGGCTGATTATGACATGCTTCTTCATCCTTCCCACATGGTGTCTCTTCCACTATGCGCCACGCAACACCAAGCACACACTACCTCAGGTTTTTTTCATCACGGTGTTCATGGCCATTCAGGTTCTCATTGTGGATGACATTGCCGACTTTTTCGGCGATTATTTCTATATCTTGCTTCCCTTATGCTATTTTTATGTCTACAGGCAATTGTTTGGCTATGGCTACTGGGGGAACTTTTGGAGAGTGCTTCTTACATTGGGATGCGGTTTCTTGTTAGCCGCTTTGGCTATGACAATAGCCGAACTGCCCACAGCATCACCCAAATCTTTTGCTGGTGATATCCAGGCAGCAATAGAACTATTGTGTTCCTCGGTGGTGCCCATTCTTATTGGTATGTTGATCAGTAAAATAACATTTGAACGTAGGAAGAAAAAGAAAGCGGCACAAAACGTTGAGATTTCTGTCAACGACCAATCCGACGATAACAATCCACCTGAGGACGACGCCCGCCCTAAGGAGGACGCTCACCCTGATGAAGACGCTCAACCCGAGGACGACGCTCACCCTGATGAAGACGCTCAACCCGAGGAGGACGCTCGCCCTGATGAAGACGCTCAACCCGAGGATAAAACACAATAATCATGAAAAACAGAGTATTACGCATTATATTAGTTGCCATTGCAGTTTGCTTGTGCACACTTATGTCGGGCGCACAGAGCAAACTCACCCCTAATGCGCAACTGTCGTTACTGCAAAAACCAACGGCACGCTTCGACTCAAACGGTAATAAGATTAAGGCCCATGATGCCGACGCGGGCATCAGGCTTGTGGTGACGGTTGATTCCAAAGATGCGGCGGGCACGTTTGCGAAAATACGTGAATGTGGCGCCACGTTATTGTCAAAACTTGGTCAACAGGCTGTGATAAGCATTCCTGCCGACAGGGTTGATGGTCTCGTGGCCATTGAGGGCGTGAAAACGGTGGACGCAACAAGTCGAGGAGTTTTTAAAACCGATGTCTCACGTGTGGAGACTGGCGTGAGCCTGATCGACGGCACCACTCCTGGCGTTCAGGATGTCTACACTGGCGAGGGCATCACCATATGCATTGTGGATGGAGGCTTCGACTTCCAGCATCCAGCATTCAAGGATGCCGACGGCAACACGCGCCTGCGTTGCGTATATCTGCCATCCGACGACAGTGGCCGCAAGTTCGTTGTCGAGGACGACGAGGCCGGAACGATAGTGTATCCTGGCTCGGTGTTCGACACGCCCGAACTCATTGCCACCCTCACCACCGACAACGAGTCGCGCGACCATGGCACACACACCGCCGGCATTGCCGCCGGCTCACGCTCGCCGATGGGATTTGGCGGCATGGCTCCCGATGCCGACATTGTGCTGGTGTCGATTGAGGGCGAGGACGATTTTAACGAGATTGCATTCCAATTCGTAGCGCAATATGCCCGGCAAACCGATGCCCCGGTTGTGCTTAGCGCAAGCATGAACTCACACAATGGCCCGCATAACGGCACCGGAACAATGCCTGAACTCATTGATGAGGTGTCGAATTATGTCATTCCTGTGCTCAGCGTTGGAAATGAAGGAAGTAGTCCTCTTCACATCTACAAGGCATTTGATGGGCAGAACAGCAGCATGAAGGCTTTGCTTGCCCGACCAATTCCTTACGTTAGCGCCGACGGCACCGTCTCCATAAGGACTATTGGCTCGTTAGTGAGCGGATATTCTCGCAACACATTGGGCGAGAACGATGCATTAAATGTGCAGATTGGCATGCTAAACCGCAGTAGTGGCGAAATATTGTGGCAATCAAAGCCATGCGTCATCACCCCGTCACAGCAGGGATATATTCAAGTGTTGAGTTACGATGATGAAATATTGCGAGATTATATGGAAGATGGCTTCGTGGCAATTTACGGCAGAGTCGTTGACGGCAAGATTGAAATTATCGCTGCCACAAATGGCGTTCTCAAACAACGAGTGTTGTTCTTCATTTCACTGTCGACAACTTCACCCATCGAGATGGATTTGTGGGAAACGACCGACGGCTTTGACTTATTCGGCACTGAAGGTTTGGAAGGTTTCACCCCAAGCGACAGCGATATTTCGTGTGGCGATTGGACGTCCACGCCACATGTAATCAGTGTAGGCAATTATGTGGCAAACATCACCAGCCGGACTTACGATGGCAACACCTATGATGAGAGCATCAATTACACGCTTAACGACATCGCATTCTCTTCAAGTTATGGCGTGTCGTTAAACGGTGTGGCACAACCGGTGGTCGCCGCTCCGGGCACCAACGTTGTGTCGTCGATAAACCACTTTAACTGTGACAAGGAGATTGCCGAGTCGATGCAGTGGCAGGGATATCCCTACGGCAGCATGAACGGCACTTCGATGTCGTGCCCCACGGTGAGCGGCATCATCGCCTTGTGGCTGCAAGCCGATCCCACTCTCACGTTAGCCGACATCAAAGAAGTGCTCGCCGCCACCTCGCGCAACGACGAGTTCACCGCCATTAACCCCATCAAGTGGGGCTATGGCAAGATTGACGCTGCCGCCGGAATTGAATATATCAAGCGCGCAACCGCAATCAGCACCATCGAGAGCGATAAGCCGACGCTTAACAGCAACCTATGGTTTGACATCACTGGCCGCACCTTTAATGCCAAACCTACCGTCCCAGGCTTATACATCAACTCAGGCAAGAAATACATCATCAGATAGGAATTCAACGCACGCTCCGGCAAGCACGAGGCCCGCCGAGAGTGTCGTATGCCGATTATTATCAACTGATTATACATTCATTTAAAACAAAATACTATTATGGAAATAAAAGCAATCCGCATGTTCGACGGCGGTTTTATGAACCAGCCGTTTGCCTTCGGCGGTGAAGAAGGCAAGGAGAGATTCGACGAGCAAATCATCTACCGTAGCAGTCTTCAGAACTTCCTAATCGACACCGGCAGCGAGGTAATCCTCGTCGACACGGGCTTTAAGGCCGGATTTCCGGCACCAGCCAAGAAGTTGGGCAGCCCGCTATATATGGGCGAGAAGGTGGCCGACTATATGGACGCCTTCGCGGCCACGGGTTACAAGCCCGAGCAGGTGACGAAGATTCTCATCACCCACAAGCATCCCGACCACAGCGACTGCATCAAGGAGTTCCCCAACGCCAAGATTTATATCTCGCCCGAGGATGCCGACGCCATGAAACTGCCCGAGGGCGGCAATGTGGTGCGTGCCCAGTATGGCACCGCCTACAAGAACTTCCCCAACGCGCAGCAGGTGGCCGACGGCATCTGGTTTGTCGAGGCCAAGGGTCACACGGCGGGCAACAGCATTGTCATCGCTGAGTGCGACGGGCTCTTCTACATGATGCACGGCGACGTGACCTACTGCGACGCGGCGCTGAAGGCCAACAAGTTGAGCATCATCTTCGAGGACAAGGAGGCTGCCAGGCTGACTCTCGACCGCGTGCGCCAGTTTATCAGCGACAATCCCACCGTTTACCTCTCCACCCATTGCCCCGAAGGCTACGAGAATCTGGAGATGAAGCGAGTGATGAAACTTTAAAACAATAAGGATATGAAGAAGATAATCATTATCGATGGCGGGCCGCGCAAGATTTTCAACACGGCCTCCATGCTGCAGAAGTTTGCCGAGGGCGCACGCTCGGTCAGCGAGGAAATCGAGGTAAAGACGGTGCGCCTTTATGGCCTCGACTATAAGGGCTGCATGTCGTGCATGGCATGCAAAATCAAGGGCAAGGCATCCAATGTGTGCCGCTTCAAAGACGCCCTGACCCCGGTGCTCGACGACATTGCGCAGGCCGACGGCCTGGTCTTGGGCTCGCCCATTTATTTTGGCGACGTGACCGGCCAGATGCGTACTTTCCTGGAGCGCCTGGCATTCCCCTGGCTCTCCTACAACGACTATAGCATGACAGCCCCCAAGCGCATGCCCGTGCTGCTGGTCGAGACCATGAACGGCACGCCCGACCGCAACAACAGCCAGGGCTACGGCTCGATGGAATACTGCATCAAGGCCGCCCTCGGCGAGCCCGAGCGACTCATTGCCTACAACACCTATCAGGTGAACAACTACGACCGCTTCGAACTTGCCGGCTTCTCCGAGCCCGCCAAGCGCCAGTGGCGCGACGAACACTGGGAGCAGGACCTCCAGCGAGCCTTCCAAGCCGGCCAGCAAATGGCCCAAAAAATCCTCGCCTAACCTCCCTCACGATAGCAATTCCCTTTTTGGGGAATTAACTTAATTACTGCAATGCATTTAATGTAAAAAGCGAGCGAGCCTTTGAGGGTTCGCTCGCGCGTTTTTCCTTTTTATCTAAATATTATGGTCAGTTAAACCCAAATCGGTCATTAGAAATTATGTCAGAATAGAATTTGTTTTGAGAGTCATCTCTGTCCGGTAAAAGTCCAAGGGATGTTGCAGTTTTTTGGCGCGCATCGATAGCCGCCTGTAGGGACGCGCCACGGCGCGTCGTGCGTGATGAAAATGATGAAAAAAGGACCGTCCCCTTTTCATCAGTCAACTGCTACACTTTTCTCGAGGAACCCGAAAAAGATTGGGCAAAGGTGCTGCAAGACGCCGAGCCACCACCCCGAGA
>CADBGN010000035.1 GCA_902794155.1 uncultured Bacteroidia bacterium | reverse complement strand
TGATGGAATTGCCGCCGATAGCGGTCTCTTCCACATTGGCCATCCAGATGGTGATGTTACTCTGGAGGTTACCGTTGGTGGCCGTGCAGTACCAGCTCAGGCTGGTCATCGGGGCGGTGGTCACGCCAGCTTCCTCAAGTTCAGCGGCGAGGAACATCTCCTGGCTCATCGAATAGTTGTAGAAGCAGTAGAACGGAATGTAACCCGTCTCGTTGGTGCCTTCACCAATCTGGGCCTCAAACGGGGCACCGGCAGCGCCGCCGCCAGCAGCGGCAACGGGGCCGTTGTAGTTGTTGTCGGCCATCGGGTGCGGCAGCTCGTCGCCTTCCTGCAGGTACAGGGCGACCTTGCCGTTGGCACCTTCGGTGACTTCAGCGTTCAGCATCATGTCGTTTGCAAACACGAGCTTGTAGACTGCATCGTAGCCTTCCGGAATCTCGGGGAAGGGCAGGGTGTAGTCGTTGTGCAGGGTCGTGTTGTGGGCCTGAATGGGAGTCTCAACGAAGGGGAAAGTGGTGGCCTCTTCACAGGGGAATTCCACCACATCCGGAACTTGAGGATCGTACATCTCAACCACAACCGGCCAGATATGAGCGGCACGGATGCCTTCGGTGATGGCAACGAACTGACGTTGGATGAGACCGGCCTGGGCATTTTCGGTGGTGCTCATGAGCAGGTCGACATCAGCTGAGGGAGCCACCTGGAAGGGCAGTTCCTCACCCTCGACGGCGAACATGCCATCGCTAGGAGTGAAGTCGAGCACGTTCACAGTGTAGTTCGGGCCTTCGCTGTACATGGTGAACTCGAAGGGAGCCATCCAGCAGCCGGCAGGGCGAACGCCCAGGTTCAGGCTGTCGATGACTTCGGTGTCACCGTCCATGTACTTCACGTGCAGTTTGTCTTCCATGGTACCGTCACCGCCGCCACCCAAGTTGACGACGACGTTGTCGACGTGGAAGTAGTCACCCGTGGGGTTCACACTGCTGTCCTTCGAGTAGCTCCACTTGAAGGTGTGCGAGCCAGCGGCAACTTCATAGCTGTAATTGTTCCAGCCACTGACATTGGCACCATAGCTGAATTGCTGGGCGCCGTCAATGTAAAACTGACATTTGTCCCAAGCAGTGGTGGAACCTTCGCCCATGCAGAGGGCATCAAACGAAATCGTGCCATCAGCCGCGAAAACAAACGTGGCTTCGATGGTCGAAGTCGAACTGCTAACGCCACTGTTGCTGCTGCTCATGCAGTAGCCTCCGTGGTCGGCCACCACCGTCCAAGGATAGGTGGTGCCGTTGGTCCAAGTAGCAGGAATCGCCTGATCTTCGAAGTCGAAGGTCTGCGTTTCCCTCACTTGAGCCTGCACTTGCACTGCGCCGATAAAGACGAGCACAAGCGTCATCATCAAAGAAAATACTTTCTTTTTCATAATGAATTGAATTGATTAATAAATAAGTGAATTAATAATAGGTTCAAATAAAAAAGGACACGGGACTGCGGGACGCAAAATGCGCGATGCAGAGCCGCAAAAACACGAATTCCACCGCTGCACAAGGGCATGGTGGCATCAATTTTCCTAAGCATGAAAAGGACATTCGAATGCATAGTAAACGCGTTGTTTTGTTGTCTAGACACTAACATGACTAACAACTCGGATTTTACCCTTAGTCGAAAATGCATTTTTTTGAAAAAAGACGTTTTTTTCGGAAAAAAAGAAAAATTTTTCCAAAAATGTTTGGTGGATTGAAAAAAGTTGTATCTTTGCAGCCGCAAACGCGAAAGATAAAGCGTAGCAAAACGAGGGGCATTAGCTCAGTTGGCTAGAGCGCTTGCATGGCATGCAAGAGGTCATCGGTTCGACTCCGTTATGCTCCACAAAAGGAACCCCGCCACTTCAGCGGGGTTTTTTGTTTTCAAGTCAATTGAATCATGGCTTTTCTCTCGCGCCGTTTTGCGCCTTTCCCTCAGAGGGGGAAGCCTACTGGGAGAGTGCCTACCTGACGCAAGACCTACTGGACACTGGTTTGAAACTCTTCCAAGGCCCTCTGCAGTATCTCATCCATCGGGGCGTAGATGGGATAGAAGCCCTCGTCGTCGAAGAGGTTGCGGGCAATGTAGGCTTTCAACAAGGTGTTGGCCTCGCGACGGGCAACTTGCTTCTGTTCGTCAGTGCACTTGATGCCCTTCTCCCCTGCCATCTTTACCAATTCTTCAAACATGACATCACTCACCGCAAACGAACGGTCGAAAGCCTCAACCGTCTGGTATCGCTTCAACTGTGAGCGATGCTTGTCAGTATAGTCAAAGGCATATTGGTAAAGCAAACCCGTATTAACGATGCGGTTGAAATAATACTCGGTACTGTCGTCGACGAGCGGCACATATACGTCGGGCATGATGCCGCCGCCTCCATAGACGATCTTCCCCTTCGGAGTGGTGAACTTCAACGAATCGGCAAAGTGGATACTGTCAGGATGGAAAAGTTCACCGTTTTGGTAGCGGTCGTAGGATTCAAGCAAATATTCCTCCTTGTTACCGCTATAAGGTTTCTGGATGCACCGCCCTGTAGGCGTGTAATACCGCGCCACGGTGAGGCGGATGGCCGACTGGTCGCTGAGCATAATCTGCTCCTGCACAAGACCCTTGCCGAAGGAACGGCGTCCGATGATGGTGCCGCGATCATTGTCCTGTAAAGCACCTGCCACAATCTCACTCGCGCTGGCCGACTCGCCATCAATGAGTACTACCACAGGCATCTGTTCCAACATGCCTCGACGACGAGCTTTCATGTAGTTGCGCGGACGGTTACGGCCTTCCGTGTAGACGATGAGACTACCTTTAGGCAAAAACTCGTCGGCGATGTCGACTGCGGCAGCAAGGTAGCCTCCCGAGTTGCCGCGAAGATCAAACACGAGTTGCTCCATACCTTGAGCACCTAGGTTAACAACCGCATTTTTGAACTCACTAACAGTAGTGGCCGAAAACTTGCTCAGTTTGAGATAACCTGTCTTCTCATCAAGCATATAAGCAATGTCGATGCTATAGGTTGGAATAGCATCACGAGTAATGGTATAGTCAAGCAGTCCATCCACTCCTCGGCGTAACACACGCACACGCACCTTGGTTCCCTTCGGGCCTTTCAGCTTGCGCATCACGTCCTCGTTCTTCAGCTTCTTGCTGGCCACCAGGGTGTCGTCGACATAGACAATGCGGTCGCCCGCAAGAAGGCCCACCTTCTCGGAAGGGCCACCCTTGATGACATTAACGATAGCGATGGTGTCTCTCTCTAAGCGGAACTGCACACCAATACCGTCAAAGCTTCCCAAGAGTGGATCGTTCACCTCATTGAATTCGTCCAGGGAAATGTAGGCACTATGCGGGTCGAGCTCCTCCATCATGGCAGCGATGGCCCCGTCCTGAAGCTTTTGCGCATCAGGCTTCTCGACATAGTCGTTGCCCACATACCACATCACCTCGTCGAACTTGCTACCGCCTTCGACTTGAATCTTCTTGGCTACACCTTTATTAATATATAGGCCAATGAGGATGCCCGAGAGCAAGATGATGACAACCCAAAGAGGACGGATTCTGTTTTCCATTGGTTCAATTAAATTATGAATGCTGAATTAGGAATGCTGAATTAGGAATGGAAAAGGCCATTCCACATTAGCTTCGCTGAATCTGCGATTTCAGCATTCCACATTCAGCATTCAGCATTAAAATGTTGCGCTTGAAAGTTCCAAATTGCGGTCCATCTTGCGGAACAAGCCTTGCAGTACTGTGCCAGGACCCACCTCAACGACGGAACGCACACCTGTGGCCAAGATATTGCTCATGGTCTGCGTCCATAGCACAGGCGAAGTCAACTGGGCAATCAGATTCTTCTTGATGATTTCAGGATCGTTGACCGACTGTCCAGTGACATTCTGGTAGATCGGGCAAATGCCTTGGTTGAAGGCAGTCTCCTTGATGGCTTCAGCCAATTCAACGCGGGCCGGTTCCATCAGCGGGCTATGGAAAGCTCCACCCACGCTCAATGGCACCACACGCTTGGCACCTGCCTCCTTCAGCCTCTCGGAAGCAGCGGCCACGCCCTCCAACGAGCCCGATATAACAAGTTGTCCTGGGCAGTTATAGTTGGCGGGTACCACCACCATGTCCTTCACCGAAGCGCAAATCTTCTCGATGGCGGCATCTTCCATGCCGATGACAGCGGCCATGGTGCCCGGTTGGGCTTCACAGGCCTTCTGCATGGCCAGGGCGCGCTTGCTTACGAGACGCAAACCGTCTTCAAAACTCAGCACCTTGTTGGCGACAAGAGCCGAAAACTCACCCAAGGAATGGCCTGCCACCATGGTAGGGTCGAAATCCTCCAACATGGAGGCCAAAATAACAGAATGTAAGAAAATAGCGGGTTGGGTCACCTTGGTCTGGCGCAAGTCTTCTTCGGTACCTTCAAACATGACATCCGTAATCTTGAATTTCAAGATGTTATTCGCCTTCTTGAACATATCCTTGGCTTTCGATGACTTGTCAAACAAGTCCTTGCCCATCCCTACAAATTGTGCCCCTTGGCCGGGAAAAACGTATGCTTTTATCATTGTTTGATTTAAAATTTAAAATTCAAAGATTCAGTGGAGATTACTACCAATCAGTTGGAAAAACTCTTCTCGGGTGGATTCGCGTTCAAAGGCACCGATGAAGTCACTCGTGGTGGTCACAGCACCTTGTTTCTGTACGCCTCGCATCGACATACACAAATGTCGGGCTTCGATAACAACAGCCACACCCAAAGGATGCAAAGCCTCGTTGATGGCGTTCTTGATCTGTGTGGTCAGGCGTTCCTGTACCTGAAGGCGGCGCGAATAAGCCTCTACTACGCGAGCGATCTTACTCAGTCCCGTGATGTAGCCATTGGGAATGTAGCCAACATGTGCCTTGCCGATAAAAGGAATCAAATGGTGTTCACACAAGGAGTACACTTCGATATCCTTGACGATGACCATCTGACGATAGTCTTCCTTAAACTTGGCCGACAACAGAATCTCCATCGGGTCCTGTTCATAGCCGTGGGTTAGGAATTGCATCGACTTGGCCACCCGCAAAGGCGTCTTTTGAAGGCCCTCACGATCGGGGTCTTCACCCAAAAGTTCCAGAATGGCGGCATAATGCTCCTGAAGTTTGGCCAAACGCTCGGGATCGTAGTGTTCAACGGCTTCGTAACCGAGACGTTTCCTAAGTATTTCGTCCATTATCAACCGATTTTTTGCTTAGGCATGGCCACCGTTGACTGCTGTCCCATGGAGCACTTGCCTGTAAACTGCGCGCCTACTTCGATGAGCAGTTGTTTGGTGGTCAGGTCGACTTCCACTTTTGAGGTCGATTTCAGGGCGGTCAACTCTTCAGTGTTGATGTTGCCTTTCACAACGCCGGAAATTTCGGCTTGCTTGCAGTTGAGGTCGCCTTCCATGACGCCGGTTTGGCCAATCACGACCTTGCCGTTCGACTTCAGCGAGCCGATCAGATGTCCGTCGATGCGGATGTCGCCGTTCGACTCGATGTCACCCTTGATGGTTGTGCCGGTACCAAGGAGATTGCGTACTTGTGATTCCATTAGTGCCATAACGCTTTATTTTTTGGTGTTTTTATTGTTGTTGTTAGATTCGTAGAAAGTAGTGTATTCGTCGATGTCTTTCACTTGATAGAAGAGAGGATAGTTTTTGACCGAGATAGGTACAATCTTATATCTTGCCTTGTCGATACCGCCAAAGACATAGTCGGAAATCTGCATCGATGTGATGTAGTCGGCGGCTTTCTGTTGTCCCTCAAAGTTGCCAATAGTGATAAGGGTACGTGCATCGTCGAGCACGACGCTCTTGACGTTGAACGTGCGCGTGCGGTGTTCTTTTTTGTTAAAGTCGCTGATGCGCACCAACAGCGGGTCGACACGCACCGTCTTTGTTTCGCATACGATCATGACGAAGTGTTCGGCATTGGGATCTTTGATGTAAAGAGTTTCCTTCTTCACCTCTGGTTTTTCGCCAGCTTCCTTTTTGCCAAGGTCAGTCAGCACCAAGCCGAGATGGTATTCTTCATTGACGTTTTCCAAGACACGACGGGCATAGGGTGTAACGCTGCTACGCGGATAGTTGCGCACCAAGTCGTACAAGGCGAAAGCCATGGAGTCGACAGAGACCAAGCGACCTTCAGCGACGGCATGGAGGAAGGCAAAACGCGGCATAAACGCCGTATCGGTTTCGTAAAGCTGCATGGCGCGCTCGGTGTTCATTTTCACGCGATAGTATTGGCCCTCTTGGAAAGCTTCGTATGTCTTTGAATAGAAGTCGGAGGCTTCGCGTTCCTGGGCTTGCAGCTTCTCGAAATAAGACGGGTCGTTGATGAACTCAGCATAGCTCGAGCTGGGGTATTTGTCGAAGATCTTGCCTTTGTAAACTAAGGACTGCTCTTCATGGTTGAGGTCTTTGTGCATTTTGTATAACGCGTACCACGTGGGCAGCTCTTGCTTGCCATTGGGGTAGCGCCTGTCAAGTTCCTCGTATGATTCGATGGAGCGCGGCAAGTCTGACAAGCGGTCCATATAGATGAAGCCCAGATGATAGAGGCCATCGGCGATAAGGGAATCGGCCACTTCCTTTTGCTTGGGAGTGAAGGGCAAGTCTTGGAGATAATAACCTCGGTCGTGATTGGTATAGCTGGCACTCGGCGAGTCCTCTTTCGTATCCTTTTCGCCTGACAAATCCTCACCAACACTCTCTCCCTTCATGGCTGCTGCCAAACTCTTTTGGTCACTAATGCGCCAATTGTCTGCGTTCTTACGCATGCCCCACTTGCGGGTGAATTCGGTCATGCCCTTCGAAACAGAGGTAGGGTTGTAGAAATACCATGAACTGCCCGTAGTATTGGACGCCTCTTCAGATTTTTTTGTTTCATTGCCAACGGTTGAACCCATCAGTGCCAGTTGTTCCTCATACTCACGGCGTTCCTTCTCAATTTGTTCTTTTTCGATGACTTGAGCGATGATACGGTCGATAAGCGCATTGCGCGCCACCGAATCCATGGCGGCAACGCGAAGCAGGCTGTCCTGGTCATGCACCACGCCAGCATACATCACCAGCTCGTTCAAAGTCTGCGAGATGTTCATGATGCTGTCGTAGCCCTCCTGCCCGCGTTCCATGCTGGTGACAGCAGTGTCGTAGTAGGCTTGGGCAAGCTCATATTGGCTCTTCTCGAAAAACAGCGAAGCCGCTTTCAGCGACGACTGTGACCTTTGGATCCTATTGTCCTTAAAAGCGGCCACCGATTTGCGCAAGTAGTCGAGAGCTTTGGTTTCATCGCCTTCGCGAAGGGCAAGCTCAGCCATGGCATAATAGATGCGATCGCGGTAGTCCTCATTGTTGGAGTCGCGCAGCATCTTGTTCATCATCTTATAAAGTTCGGCCGCATTGTCCGACGTACCCATCTTCGCCATATTCATCCTCGACTCAAACACCATTTCATAATCGGGATTGCGCTTGATGACTTTCTTGAACTGTGCCGTGGCACGGTTCGAGTCGCCTTGGAGCATATAGATTTGTCCCAAAATGAACATGGCACGAGTACGAAGGTCGCGATCACGGTTAAGCAAGATGCCGCTCTTCAAGTATTTGACGGCATTGTTGTATTCCTTGACTGCTATATAATAGTCAGCGATGGTGAAATCCATGTTGCGCATCAACTCCTTTGGAGGCTTGTTTAGGCCAGCCGTCTTGGCTTGCAACTGCTCGATCATGGCCACGGCTTTTGGGTATTCTTCCGTTTGGATATAGGTCTTAATGAGCCACAGGTTGGCCACATGGGCAATGTCGTTGTAGTTATATTCGTTAGCCACGTAGTCGAAAGTACGTTTGGCAGGGATGTAGTCGTGCTTGTAGAAGTGGGCCTTACCCATGACAAGATAGGCATCGTCTATCCATTTCACTCGTTCGCGGCTGCCAAAGTTCATGGAGTGTTTTTGTACACAGATGGAGGTTTTCTCCAAAGCGCGATCCATCGTGGAGTTCATGGCCATGCCATTCTGCTGGGTACCGTAGTTATAGACACGAAGCACCTTACTATAATCGTCTTTCACTGTGGTGCGGAGTTGCTTCTCACCATCTTTGATGCTCGCTTCACCGTTAAAATAGATATTATAATGGCTGGTCAGATTATGGTACATGCGGCGGGTGAGCGTGTTTTTCTTTGTGGAGCAGCCGCTCATGAGCAGCAGCGCCAGCAGGCAGCCCATCGTCACGATTATATTGGTTCTTCTTTGCACTTCGTTGTCGTTTTATAAAAGGATAACTCCAATTTGGCTTGAATATTTCAAGCGAGACCGAAAATCATTGGCGTTGTCCGTACCATTTTTTTGCCTCATTGAGGAGGATTTCCTCAGTAGGATCAGTCAAGGCCGAGCGCATCTTGTTGGCAATGCTGTCAGTCGTAGTCTTGAACTCGTCCAAAAGCAGTCGGTCGAAGTCGTTTTGGCGGCTTTTGGCAATGCCATCACGTTCTTGTTGTAAGGCTTGCATGACCTTGTCCTTATATTCATCCAAGGCGAGATATGGCATCAGGGCTTCCACCATCTGCAAACTGTCGGTCGACCAATCGAAGCCTATGTTTTCGCCAAGCGACTTCAATTCATATTTCTTGCAGAGTTCAGGCAGTTGTCCCTGCATCTTTTCCACCTCGCGACCGAAATCGACTGCCAAGCGCTCTGACCTCTCTTTTTCCACATTGGCTTTGATCTTCGGCAAATAGATGACTGCTAGACCTGCTAAGATGGCAAGCACTACAGCAACGATAATCAACTTCACGAAGGAATGCCCTTTCGTGATGGCTGAACGCACATCGCTGATGCTGTCGAAACGTTGTTCCTTGGAAAACTGCGTACAATGGGTAGCCACAGCACCAAATTGCTTGGAAATATTACGTTCCCCGATAAACTCCATGATCTTGCCAATGGAATAGATGTCGGCCCTTGAGTCGATGTCCTCGCCTTTGATAATTTCAGGCGCGACAAATTCCATCTCCTTGATGAGCAACTCACGGTCGGCATCTTGCTTTGTTTCGGGAATGCCCAAATCGATGAGTTTAACGCGACAGTCAGCAGCAGTCACCATGATGTTGTCGGGATTGAGGTTGCAATGCACGATGCCATTACGGTGGAGGTAATACAGTGCTTCACACACCTCTGACAGAACGCTCTTCACCTGTTTTTCGGATAAAGTGCCTACGCGCACATGCTCTGCCAGCGATTTGCCTTCGATGTATTCAAAGATGATGCAATCGCCCAAGCCTTCGATTTGGACGAAATCCAAGGCCTTGCGAATATATTTATTGTCGAGCATCGAGGTGGTTTCATACTCCTGACGCAGCGAAGCCTTGCAGGCGGCATCGTTGGCCAATTCCTGTTTCAAAGCCTTTACAATGACCTTCTTGCCATTGTTATTGGCCGTAAAGACTCGGCTGTTTCCATAGCGCGAGGTATGGAGAAGCCGGAGGTTGGTGTAGTCGTTTGAAAAGTTATTCTCTGACATTCCTATTAATATATTTGGGCGCAAAGATAACGCATTTTTCCGAACCGATGGCAAAAGTGGCACGGAAATTAATTATTTGGACAAAAAGCGCGCTCCTACTCCACCTCTTCGAGACTCTTTGACATGAGGATGTCGTCGTTGACGAGATACACCTCAATTTTCGAATCATCCAAGGTCCCTGAGCCCGTCGAAGGGCCGAACCGTTTCAGATTATTATACACCGTCTTGATTTCCGATTTGGAAATCTTGTGCAGCATGTTCGTCCAAAACACGAGCACCGTATAGTCCTTCTCCCCTTTGATTTTTGGGAAAATGGCCTGCATTTGGCTTAACTTGACAGTATAGCCCCCCAAAGGCACGGAAGTGGTAGGCGGAAACTCATCGAATTGATGGTTATAGTTTCAATTCAGGTTGAAGCCTAACGTGGGCGGACAGTAGCAATTGATATGGAAGGAGACAAGTTCATCGCCATGGAAGTACATGATTTTCAGCGGCTGGTAGAGATTTTTCATCTGCATGGAGTCAGCACCGAGTTCGCTCACCTTCATGAATTGTTTTTCGTTGCAGGCCAGGGGCGTAAATTCAAAATCCTTGGGCAGTTTCTTGTAGAATTTCTCGCATTGCTCCACGTCATAGCCATGGATTTCGCGGAAACCGAAAAGCATGGGAACCAGGGTGTTGCAGCCCGTAAAAGTTAGTAAAAGCACTAACAACAAAACCAATCTGTATCTTCTCATGACTCATACATTTTCATCGTTTCTATACTCCAGAATATCCCCAGGCGTGCATTGCAACTCGCGGCAGATGGCATCCAAGGTGTTGAGACGGATGGCCTTGGCCTTGCCCGTCTTGAGGATGGAGAGGTTGGCATGGGTGATGCCGATGCGCTCGGCCAGCTCGTTGGAGCGCATCTTGCGCTTGGCCAACATTACGTCTATGTTGATGATAATCATTGTATTCTCTTTTTTGACTCGGGACTGCGGGACACGGGACACGAGACCAATTTCGTCCCGCGTCTCGCGTCTCGTAGTCTCGTGTCAGACGGTTAAATTATTTTCCTCCACCGCGTCGGCGGCCACTTTGTACATGAAGGCGAAAAAGAGCAACAAGAAAGGCATAATGAGATTTGCCCCCGTGAAAAATAAAGTAAAATCATCTTGAAACAACACGGGGATATTTGCCCAAGACAACCTGTAAATGAAATCCGCCAATGCGAACCAAAACAGCAACTTGACGTTATCCTGAGGAAACGCAACATGCTCTCGCACACCCGCATGGATATTCTCAACAATCTTAATACACAAACCAATAAGCGACACTATACTGAGCAGAAATATAATAAAGATTGCCCATTTAACTATGCTATTTGTCATCCAATCCACTTTCTCTTTCACGACACCCCAACCAGTGAAAAGGCCTATTATATATAGAAGTTCATACATAGCCCATAGAATGCTCAACATCAAGGCGAGGATACAACAGGCATTAATACGTTTCTCGGTTTTTTTAGTCATAACAAACAATTTTAATCATTGAACGCTCATGCAAAAGTATAAAAAAAGCATTTTCAAAGTAAAAAGGATGCTGACTTTCGCCAACATCCTCGGACAATTCATCGATATTTGATTACTCTACTATACTATAATCCACAGCAACAGCAACGTATCTGCCCAACACTTCGTCAAAATAGGCCGTATAAACTCCATCATGAATAACAATAGAATCATATTGAACTTCGATAGGTGCACCGATTGCCAAAAACCCGTCAGCGGTAAAACCATCCTCTCCGGTGGTGGGAATAATCACCAATTTACCATCCTCAAAATAGCCCAATGCATTAGCCTGCAAGGAAGAATTCTCTTTCTTCCGAATCACCAAACATGATCCTGGTACATTAACATTACATTGTTCGTTAGGCTGCCTAAACACCCATGATATTACATAAGGCAGCCCCGCCTCCTTCTCGGCAAACCCACATTCATTCAACACTTTCTCGCAAACTGAGGTATAGTCCTTCACAGGTTGGTTCTCAAAGAAGGCCTTGCCTTCCTCCCAACTCATGGCTTCGGCCATTTCGGCGAGGGTGTAGTCGTGCGGTTCCGCCGTTTGTTGTACAGCGGGCGTTTGCTGTTGCTGTTCTTTTTCTTTGCTGCAAGCAACGATGGCGACAGCGGCCACTGCGAGAGCCGTGGCTCCCAATGCGATTTTGAATTTGTTCATAATGTTTTCCTTTCTTGTTTGTCAGTTTTGTATTTACTTGTTTACAACAATTCGTATTGTATGAGTCAGGCTTTTGCCATCTGTTACCCTTAACAGATAAACCCCATCAGCCAAAGCCTCCACATTCGCCTCGTTGCCGTGGAAGTTCATTACGCGCTGACCCAATGCATTGTACACCTCCGTTTCTTCAGCTTCCACCCCTCCAATGTTAATGGCTCCCTTGGCTGGATTGGGATAGACGAACGCCATGCTCTCTTCTTGGATTTCGTCAAGACCCACAGTGCCATCGGCATTGATTTTCAAGGCGAAAACATCAAGCCTTTGCGCTTGAAAATCCCCTAGGGAACCAACCACAAGGCAACCACCGTCACTGGTGGCATTAATGACCATGGCCTGATAATTTCCATCCCTCAAAAAACGCTTCTTCCATTCAATATTGAGGTCTTGGTCGGTTTTAGTAACCACAATTCCAGTGGGATAAGGTTGTTGCAAAAAGCCATGTTGAGGTAGCTCATTAAGAATCGAGCATTGAAACACATTGCATCCCTCATTGACGCTTTCTTTGAAATCCATAGACCTGAAAAAAGCAGGGTATTCAAGGCTATCGTTCATGTGTTCGGTGACAAGCATGTTTTCAGGCTGATGAAAATCGTTCTCGTATTTGGCCAAGATAACAGAACGGTCGTTGGCATAAGGATAGCCGTTGGCATGGTACAGACTCTCTGACAATCTCGCCGAAACCAAGTAGGAACCATTCGGAAGCTTAGCGGCTTGACTGTTAATCATATCATGAATAAAATAATGGCAAAAGTCACCACCAACTCCCTCGGGAGATGACCATTGGAAAACACTGTCTCGGCTGACAAGATCTAAAGATGCGTCGAAGGTCAAAATGCCCATGTAAGAAGAGCCAAAGTTGCCAAACAATCCTATTCTATCCTCTTCGTCATGAAACAGACTGCACACAAATTTCAGAGAATCCCTTTCCCACCTTTGACTGGTGAGCAGGTTTCCCTCAAAATCAAACTTTGTGAGAAAAATGGAATTCGCCATGACTCCAAGCCTTGATGTCAAGGCAGCATAGATACTCGAGTCGGACAAAAGAAACTTTGCATCAAAGAACTTGTTTCCTTCATCGAGGAATGAGCAAGGTATCGTTCTCCTTGATACAATGTTCAAATTTTCATCAACATGCAGGAGCATAAGCGCTGCCGTACTGCCATCGGCGGGGTGACTGGGGCATAAGACCTTATACACATCTCCATTATCTTCAGGCATTTGCAGGAACCTATAGGCATAGATGGTCGTATCTTCAGCAACAATATTTCTCTTAACAAGAATCTCTCCTTCGGTAGACAGTTTCAACAACAAACTACTTGGTCCCCAATAGTCATACGCACAGATCAGGAAACCACCATTCGACGTCTCTATGGCATCGGTTACAAACCATGAATGGTCCGCCTCGGAAAATGTGGTCAGGAAGCCTTTTTCCTGGGCATTACCACAAATTGAGACCATTTTTGAGAAAAGAAGAAAAGCCAATATGCAGCAGCTTGTTTTCATTCGTCTAATCCCACATATTCACAATGAATAATAGCATAATCAATGTCCAGGCGGAACAATACAGCGCCAGGAATACTAGTCAATATATCGTATAAGTACAGCGCACTAATTGGTTCCTTACCATTGGGTTTGAAATACATCATAATTTCGATGAATTTGTCTAGATAGTAATTCATGTCCTCGGGCGGAATACAATGTGAAGGATTATGGCTAGGATCATAAGGATCATTGGAGTTATAGTAAATTTTATATCCACAAGGACTGTTGCTATCTCTCAAAAAGACATCATCTATAGCATGTATCTCAACAGGTGACACATCTGTGACATATTTCCTATAACCCTGAAGGCAACCATATTCAGGTATTCTTA
Source organism: uncultured Bacteroidia bacterium (assembly GCA_902794155.1). Lineage (GTDB taxonomy): Bacteria > Bacteroidota > Bacteroidia > Bacteroidales > F082 > Limimorpha. The sequence goes on along the minus strand of CADBGN010000035.1, from coordinate 7,560 downwards.
GATTTGCTTTATTGGTCAACTCATGAGGCGCTCCACTTCCTTCGCATTGTCCAGAATAGGGACCGCACTTTCCATAACCATAATGCCAATCCTCATCATAATAATCATGCCAATAATCCGTATAGTCGAATCTAGGATATACAGGCATAATACCACACGTATTAATAATGATTTGGGCAGAAACGTCTCCGTCTTTACTATCAGTATTAAACCTTGTTTGAATCGCAAGGATCCTTTTTTCGGGTAACGTACATTCCTCGTAGACTTTTTCCACATTGTTTGAAAAGGAATTGAAAGCCTCGTTGAGTTGGACAAGGTTCACAACTCCTCCCATGGTTGGCAATTCGTAGTAAAAAGTATCACAGTGGATAGCAGAGAATGGCCATTCTGCATCCCCATATGTATAGTTAAGTACCGCTTCAAGATGCCAACGGGCATCTTCCAAAGAGAGAGTCTCATTTCCTTTTTCGGCTGATTGCATTTTCTCCTTAAAGTGTTTCAAATAAGCACTCATGTCGTCCTCTTTTGAAACAGTAGTCATTTGGTTACTACTCTGATCAACCATTGTCTTTTCTTCTTTTGTGCAAGCAATCACAATTGCTGCCACCACTGCAAGAGCTAACACTCCCACAACAATTCTAGTTTTTTTCATTTTTGCTGTTCCTTTCATTTAACTTGTTGATAACTAAATTGATTTAAACATTCTTTAGGCTTTTATGCCTACTTTTTAGTGTCATGACGCCACAAAATTATAACTTTTTATCGAATTACAATAATTTTTTGTTGAAATCTTTGACATTTTGTAATCTAATTGAAAACCGTGGAAAAGATTCCGCAGAAATCCAAAAAATCGCAGAAAAAAATCCGCAGTTTTGTAATTCTTACCATGATTTCAAAAAACCGCGTGACAATTTGTCAGTTTTTTGTATTTTTGCCGTTTCGTAATAGCGAAAAACAAGCAAGCTGCAAGTTGCAGTTTGTGACAATGGATTGAAAATTAAACAAATACAAATAAGATGAAGATCTCTTATAACTGGTTGAAACAATACGTCAACTGCGATTATCCGGCCGAGAAGGTCAGCGAACTGCTCACCTCTACGGGCCTTGAAGTGGAAGACCTCGAGCGTTTTGAGTCGGTGAAGGGTGCCTTGAAAGGTGTCGTCGTGGGCAAGGTGCTCACCTGCATCGACCACCCCAACTCCGACCACCTGCACATCACCACCGTCGACGTCGGCGGCGAGGAACCCCTGCACATCGTGTGCGGCGCACCCAACGTGGCAGCTGGTCAAAAAGTGCTTGTGGCCACCATCAACACCGAACTCTGGATTGGCGACGAACATATCGTCATCAAGAAGGGTAAGATCCGTGGCGAGGTCTCGGAAGGCATGATTTGCGCTGAAGACGAGCTGCAACTGGGCACCTCGCACGACGGCATCATGGTGCTACCCGACGACTATGAAGTGGGTAAACCCGCCTCGTTCTATTTCCCTGTGGAAGAGGACTATACCTTCGAAATCGGCCTCACCGCCAACCGCAGCGACGCTACCTCGCACATCGGTTCGGCCCGCGACCTGGTGGCCGCCCTCAACCAGCGCGAGAACACCACGAAATACCACCTCATCCGCCCCTCGGTGGACGACTTCAAGGTGGAGAACCATAACCTCGATATCGACGTGGTTGTGGAAGACACACAAGCCTGCCCGCGCTACTCGGGCGTGACCGTCAGCGGCGTGAAAGTCGGCGAGTCGCCGGCATGGCTGAAGAATCGCCTTGCCGCCGTCGGTATCCGCAGCATCAACAACATCGTCGACATCACCAACTATGTGCTGATGGAAGTCGGCCAACCCATGCACGCCTTCGATGCCGACAAGATCACGGGTAAGAAGGTCGTGGTGAAATGCATGCCTGAAGGAACGCCTTTCATCACCCTCGACGGCGTGGAACGCAAGCTCAACAGCCGTAACCTGATGATTTGCAACGCCGAAGAGCCTATGTGCATCGCCGGCGTGTTTGGCGGACAGAAGTCGGGCGTGACCATGGAGACTACCAACGTCTTCCTCGAGAGCGCCTACTTCAACCCCACCAGTATCCGCAAGACCTCCAAGTTCCACGGCCTGCAAACCGACGCCTCGTTCCGTTACGAGCGTGGCGCCGACCCCAACATCACCCTCTTCGCCCTGAAACGTGCCGCCTTATTAATAAAGGAGCTGGCTGTCGGTACGATTTCTTCCGAAATCAAGGACGTGAAGAACGGCGACTTCGCCCCTGCCCGTGTGGACTTGAAGTTCGACTACCTGAACAAAATGGCTGGCAAGGTCATCGACCCGACACAAGCCGTCAACATACTGAAGAGCCTTGAGTGCCAAGTCGTTGAGCAAGACGACAAGCACGTGGTCGTCGACGTACACACCAGCAAGGTCGACGTAACCCGTCCCGCCGATGTGGTCGAGGAAATCCTCCGCATCTACGGCTACGACAACATCGAGATCCCGAGCCGCATCCATGCCTCCATCAGCCGGGCTACGAAGCCTGATGCAGACAAGATGCAGCAGAAGATCAGCGACATGCTCGTTGCCAATGGCTTCTACGAAATCATGAACAACTCGCTCACCAAGGCCGCCTATAGCGAGGCTTTCCCCGCCTTCGACCCTGCCAAAAACGTGAAGATTCTCAACCCGCTCAGCAGCGACCTCAACGTGATGCGCCAGACCCTGATGTGGGGTGGTTTGGAAAGCATCGCCTTCAACCAGAACCGCAAGGTCAGCGACATGAAGTTCTTCGAGTTCGGCAGCGTCTACTTCTTCGATGCAAGCAAAGTCGGCGACGAAACCAAGCCGCTCAAGCCCTATAACGAGCACACCTGCCTCGACCTCTTCCTCACCGGCAACAAGCAAGCCGAGCTGTGGAACGCCCCGAGCAAGGCCCTCGACTACTTCGACCTGAAAGAATACGTCATGGGCGTGCTCAACCACTTCAAGTTCAATCTCAATACACTGGAAGCCAAGGAATCCGACCTACAGCATTTCGACTATGCGACCACCTATTGCGTCGACGGCAAGGAGATTGTCACTCTCGGCAAACTCAGCAAGAAGACCTTGAAGCACTTCGACCTGAAGAAAGACGTCTACTACGCCACCTTCAACTGGACGCTGATGATGCAATGCCTAGCCAAAGCCAAGGAAGTGCACTTCGAACCGCTGTCGAAGTTCCCCGCCGTGCGCCGCGACCTCGCCATGATTTTCGACAAGAACGTCACTTTCGACGAAGTGAAGCGCGTCGCCATGGCTGCCGAAAACAAGATCCTGCAATCCATGAGCCTCTTCGACGTCTACGAAGGCGAGAAGATCCCGGCAGGCAAGAAACAGTATGCCATGAGCTTCGTGCTGATGTCGCCCACCACCACCCTCACCGACAAGGTGATTGAGAAAACAATGGGTAAGATCCAGGGCGCGTTTGAACAACAGTTGGGAGGAGTTCTTAGATAATGCTAAATGTAGAATGCGGAATGAGGAATGTCACAATGCGACGTTGGGCTTCGCCCTCATTCAGCATTCAGCATTCCTAATTCCGAATTAAAGAAACATGGACGTACAAGCAATAAAACGGACCTTCGGCATCATCGGCACCGACCCTGAGTTGGACCGTGCCATCGGCATTGCGGCACAGGTGGCCGCAACCGACCTCACCGTGCTCATCACGGGCGAGAGCGGCACGGGCAAGGACGTGTTTCCGAAGATCATCCACCAAAACAGCGCACGCAAGCACGGCCAATATTTTGCCGTGAACTGCGGCGCCATCCCCGAAGGCACCATCGACTCGGAACTCTTCGGCCACGAGAAAGGTGCTTTCACCGGTGCCGTGGGCGAGCGCAAAGGTTATTTCGAGATTGCCGACAAAGGCACCCTCTTCTTGGACGAGGTCGGCGAGTTGCCCCTCTCCACCCAAGCAAGATTGCTTCGTGTGCTCGAAAATGGCGAATTCATCCGCGTAGGCGGCTCCAAGGTAATGAAGACCAACGTCCGCATTGTGGCCGCCACCAATGTCGACCTACCCCTAGCTATCGAGAAAGGCCGTTTCCGCGAGGATCTTTATTACAGGTTGAACACCATTCCGATTCACATCCCCGCCCTACGCGAGAGGAAGGCTGACATTCCACTCTTGTTCCGCAAATTTGCATCCGACTTCGCCGAGCGCAACCACATCCCGGCCATCACGCTGACGCCCGATGCGATGAAGATGATGGAAAACTACCGCTGGGACGGCAACGTACGCCAGCTGAAGAACGTCACGGAGCAGATCTCCATTATGGAGACTGAACGCACCATCACAGCGGAGACCTTGGCCAAATACCTGCCCGTCAGAGTGCAAAGCAATCTGCCCGTGCTGCTGCCGCGTGAGGACACGCCAGAGGGCATGTCGGAGCGCGACCTGCTCTACCGCGTGCTCTTCGACATGAAGAAAGACATCGCAGAGCTGCGCGCCCAGGTCAACAACATCAGTAGCGGACATCCGATGGAGACCAACTACGCGCAAGCCACCCCCGTGACCCAAATCGGCGACACCGTTGTAACCCGCGTTAACCAAACCGAGCCCGAAACCAACGACCAGGAGTTTGCGGAGTTTGTCCCCGCTGAAGAGACACACTATGCTAGTTCATCAAACCCCGAGACGCTCTCTCTCGAACATCACGAGAAAGAGATGATTATCAAGGCATTGGAAGCACATCGCGGCAAACGCAAAGATGCAGCCAAGGCTTTGGGCATCAGCGAACGCACCTTGTACAGAAAAATCAACGAATACGGCATCAACCTATGAGGATGAAGGCGAGAATAGCGATTTTGGTGTTGGCGTTGGCATTCGTTTGCCAAGGCTGTGGCATCTATTCCTTCTCGGGCGCTTCGATACCCGCTGAGGCCAAGACCGTCTCGGTGGATTACTTCCCCAACCACGCTCAGTTGGTCAACCCGATGCTCAGCAACAACCTCACCAATGCCTTACGCGATGCCATGACCAACCAAACCACCTTGGATATGGTGGAAGCAGGCGGCGACCTCTCCTTCGAAGGCGAAATCACCGACTACAAGACCAATCCCGTGGCCATCACCTCAGGGCAGACCGCGGCCATGAACCGACTCACCATCACGGTGAAAGTCAGGTTCAGCAACCGTATTGACGACTCTAAAGACTTTGAGCAGACCTTCTCACGCTACGAAGACTACCCCAGTGACCAAGACCTGAACTCGGTGCAGGAGTCGCTAACGGCAACGATAGTCGATCAACTGGTAGAAGATATATTTAATAAGGCATTAGTAAACTGGTAATTATGAATGCGGAATGATGAATGCGGAATGATGAACAACTCTAAACTCTAAACTTACAACCACACTAAACTCTCAACTCTAAACTCTAAACTGAAAAGATGGACAGCAAACAACTGATAGGATACATGACGCGGCCCGAGCGGCTGAAAGGCGAGGCTGTGAAAGAGATGGAACAGCTGGTAGCCGATTATCCCTATTTCGGTATCGGTCAGACCCTGTTGGCCATAGCCTACCAGAACAATGGCGACGAGCGTTACGACAGCCAACTGAGACGCACGGCCGCTCTCATGCCCAACCGCGACAAACTGCGCCTCTTCACCTTGATTGCCCGTCACCGTTGGGAGAGCGAGCCCGATGTGCCTGCCTTGCCCGATGAATTCACCCCCGAAGAAGAAACGGTACCCACTGACAACGTGTTCTCCAATATCGAGCCCATCGAAACAACGGAAGAGCAGAACACGGGCATCATCCGCGAGAAAGTGTTCATCATTCCTGAGATCGACCTCAGCGGAAGCCATGAAGAACTCTCAGCCGAGATGGCTTTGCTTGACGAGAAGCGCAAATCGTTGGACGAGTTGAAAGCCATCATCGCCAATCGTCTGAAAGAAATAGAAGCTGAAAAGCAACGCAAAGAAACCGAAGAAGACAAGCCAAAGAAACTCTCTCGCAAAGAACTGATAGACAAATTCATACTTGAGAACCCAAGCATCTCAAGGCCTAAAGCCGAGTTCTACAACCCCATCTCGGTGGCACAGAACAGCATCATCGACCAAGAGAACATCGTGAGCGAAACTTTGGCCAAAATCTATGAAAAACAGGGGTATTTTGAGAAGGCAATATCAATTTATGAAAAATTATGCTTGAAATATCCAGAAAAAAGTCGTTATTTTGCAGCCCAAATTGAAAGGGTACAGAAAATTAATCATTAAATCTATAAAAATGTACACAGTAGTAGTAATTTTAATCCTGATTGTCAGCGTGTTATTAGGGTTGATCGTTCTGGTTCAGAACTCAAAAGGCGGTGGTTTGGTCTCCAATTTTGGAGGTGCCAATCAGATGATGGGCGTTCGTCAGACGACCGATTTCCTTGAAAAAGCCACATGGACGATAGGCGGCATCTTGGTTGTGCTCTGCCTCATCTCGAGCATAACACTTCCCAAAAACTCCAAAGAAGGCGCTCCCAAGAGTGAACTGGAGAACGTGGTCGCTCCGCTTCCCGCTGTGGAAACTCCTGCAGCCACAACAACGATGCCTGCCGCTAGCGAGGCTCCCGCTGAAGCCACTGAGGCTCCCGCTGAAGCACCGGCTGAATAATTCAGACAATCGGAAAAATGATAAAAAGGACGACTATTGTCGTCCTTTTTTTATTTGAAACATAGGTTTTGAAAAATAATCCACAACGAATAAACAATATAACCTACAGGGACGCGTTTCATTGTTGTATTAACCAATAATTAATGACATGAAAAATACTATTATTCTAATTACGACTTTGCTCATGTTTGCCGCCATGACTGCCTGCGGCAACAAAGACGACAAACCCGGCTACAAGGAACAGATTGTCGGGAAATGGAACGTACAGACTTATTACCATGGGATCCATGACTTCAACGACGAAAATCCGTGGTCTACTGACGGTTCATACACCCAAGAAGAAACATGGAACCTGCCCGATACCAGTTATTCCGGCTATGACTGGGCCGAGTTCAAGGCTGACGGAACCACATGTTGGCACATGAACGACCATTTCGCCCATGAATGCTCACATTCCGACCCTAATGTAAACAGCGAATGGCTTATCAAGGGCGACACGTTGTTGATCAATCCCAGCATGCCTAACACCAACGGGAAATTTGCCATCAAAGAGCTTGACAGTGTGACCCTTATTATTGAGCAATACCATAAAGTGTCTCCTTACCATGAGCACCACGGTTGGGAGGAAACACATCGCCACACTTTCAAACGCGTGCAATAGTATACCCAACAACGCCAACAAAAAAAACAGAAAGCCGAGGCCACTGCTGGTCTCGGCTTTCATGGTTTTAGGGAAATCCTATTGCATTATTTTCCTTCGCTCAGCTTCTTGTAGCCTTCGTAGCGGAGCTTGGCGAATTGCTCGGTCTTCGCGAACAGTTCCTTGGCCTCCTCGGGGAAGGTCTTCACGAGCGAGTTGTAACGCACCTCACCCATGATGAACTTCTGGAAGTCGGCCCAGTTGGGTTCCTTCGAATCCAAGTGG